>NZ_JACYTW010000059.1:0-22516 GCF_014841395.1 Plantibacter sp. CFBP 13570
CACGCCGGTTCCCCCGCGCTCGCGCCAGCGCACCGCGCTGGCACCCGATGACCCGCGCTCACGCCAGCGCACCGCGCTGGCGCCCGAGCCACCGGCACCCGCTACCGGGGCAGACGAACCCCGATGCGCTCCAGGTGTGCGTTCGAGAAGGTGCCGGCCGGGTCCAACTCTTCGAAGAGGTCCCGCGCGTCGGCGAGCCGCGGCACGACCTCGGCGATGCGCTCGGCCGTCAGCAGGTTGAGCTTGCCCCAGTGCGGGCGGGCACCGAAGGGCGCGAGCGCCTCCTCGATCGCGGGCAGCACCGCCCGGACCTCCTCGGGCAGGTTGCGCCAGGTGAAGTGCACGGCGAGCATCTCCCGGTGGTACGCACCGCTCAGCCAGAGCTTGTCGGGCGCCGCCGTGCGCAGTTCGGTCACGAGCAGCAGCGGAGCGATGCGGTCGCCGAGCGCACGCAGGGCCGTGATCGCGGCGGGTCCGTCGGCGCGGTCGATGAAGTACTCGGTCTGGATCTCATCGCCGTTGCTCGGCGTCGACTCGAGCCGGAAGTGCGGCAGTCGCTCCCACCAGTCGCCGGGGACACCACCCTGCAGCGTGAGGTTGTCGGGGTCCGTCTCGACGAGGTTTCCCGCGGTCAGGGAGTCCCGCTGCACGCCGAGCCACGACTCCGGGACCACGGGCAGCTCGTCGTCACCGGCGGCCAGGCGGGTCTTCCACCAGATCTGCTCGACGGTGTCGCCGAGCCAGTTCGTGAAGATGCTGACGCTGTAGGCGCCGCCGGTGACGCCCTCGAAGTCGGCGAGGACGGCGTCCCACGGGACGTCGCGGTAGACGTCCTGACGCACGCGGTAGGCGGGCTGCACGTCGACCGTCACGCGCACCACGATGCCGTACGCGCCGAGCCCGACGACGAGTCCGTCGAAACCGGGGTCCCCACGACGGACGTGGACGAGCTCGCCCGTGGCGTCGACGTACTCGAGGCCGCTCACCGCTGAGGACAGGATGCCGTTGTCGTTGCCGGATCCGTGGGTGCCGGTCGCGATCGCGCCGCCGATGGAGATGTGCGGGAGCGAGCCCATGTTGTGGAAGGCGAGGCCCTGTTCGGCGAGCCAGGCGGCGGCGATCCCGTAGCGGGTCCCGGCTCCGATCGTCACCGAGCCGGCGGCCTCGTCGAACACCGGGTCGGCGGGGATGTCGAGCACCGTGATGAGCGTGCCGTCGGAGTCGGCGAGGTCGGTGAACGAGTGTCGGGTGCCGAGGGCGCGGACGCGCGTGCCCGTCCTGGCGGCCTCCGCGACGAGTGCGCGGACCTCGTCGATCGACGTGGCGTTCACGATCCGCGGCGCTGCGAAGGTGTGCGTGCCGGCCCAGTTGCGTTCAAGCGTCATGAGCGCAAGCTTGCCAGAGCCGGGGCGACCCGCAGGCGTTCCCGAAACATTTCCGGTCAGGCGGGCGGGGCGGCGTGCTTGTTCTCGAGCAGGATGCCGACCGAGACGAGCACGACCGCGCCGAGGAACTGCGCGATGATCCAAGGGATGCCGCTGAACGGGAGCGGGAGGACCGGGTTCCACACGATCGCGACGAGCAGCGTCGGGATCATCCAGAGCGGCTGCTTGGCCTGCCAGGCGAACACGGCCATGATGAGCGCGAGGATGCTCACCACGAACAGCACGATCGTGAAGGCGTCGAGTTCGAGCAGTGCGAGCCCGAGCATGAGCGCGACCGCACCCATGATGCCCGGGATGAGCGCCGGGCGAAGGGCGAAGGGTGCGGGTGCGGGGGTCGGACTCGGCATCCCACGAGTTTACGTGGAGCGGCGGGGCGTCGCCGAGCGGTGCGGCGGGGGCCGATGCGGCACAATCACTGCATGGGGGTTCTCATCTACGGTGCCGGAAGTCACTACGACTTCGACGACCGCGTGCTCGCTCACCTCAGGGCGGCGATCGGCAACAAGCTGCGTCGTCGGGAGTCCTTCTTCGTCGAATGGACCAAGGGGGCTGTGGACGGCGGCGGGCGGGTGAGTCTCTGGATCACGAGCGACGTCCCGTTGCAGTTCCGGTTCGCGCAGCCGGAGCCGTCGGTCAACCAGGCGTGGGTGCGCGCCCTGCTCGACTCCTCCTACACGCCGGGCGGCATGATGCTGACGCCAGAACCCAGCACTGCGACCGATCCGGAGACGTCGTGAGTGGAGGGCTTGCTCAGCGCTGCTCCACCAGCGCGGCAAGTTGCTCCGTGACGATCCCCCAGCCGGCGTGGAAGCCGAGTTCGAGGTGTTCGTCGCGCTGGGCGACCCCGCTGTGGAGCGCGGTCGCTCGGTAGCGGGTGCCGTCGGGGTGGTCAGCGAGGTCGATCACGGCGGTGATGAACGGCTGCTCGGCTGGCCGCCAGCCTGCGGTCAGCGCCGTCGTCCAGACGAGACGCTGCTCCGGAACGACCTCCAGCACGCATCCGGTGATCTGCGGCACGAAGTCGACGCCGTCCTCACTGAACTCGGTGCGGAAGGACCCGCCGGGTCGCAACTCGAACTCGACGACCCGACACACCGCCGGCGACGGCACCCACCACTGCCCGAGCGTCGCGGGGTCGGTCCACGCCGCCCAGACGGCCGATCGCGGCGCGTGGATGATGCGCTCGACCAACAGGTCGCGCTCGTCGGCCGGTTCGGGTTGGATGTGATCGGTGTCGGTCATGCGGTGCTCCTCCGTGGTCAGTCGGCGTCGTCCTCGACGCGGGCGAAACGCGGTCCCTCGTAGCCGTCGCGCGAGACGGGCTCGACGAACATCGCGAGCGGTCGCACCCACGACGTCGGCGGGGTCGTGGTCGTCCGGTAGAAGACGTACGGTTCCTCGGTCTCGCTGTGGCGTCCGACGCCGATGACCTCGTACCGCGCACCCTTGAAGTGTCGGTACGTGCCGGGCTCGACGCCGAAGGACTCGCCGTCGTCGGTGCTGGCCGTGCTGTCGTCGCTCATGTCGCGATTCTAACCAGCGGGCGTCGCGGAGTCAGCGCTCGCTTCGTCGGCCCGGAGCTCGGACACGTGCCGAACCAAGTCCTGCATCTGGCGGGGGAACGCCTCGCTGATGTCGATGCCGAACCGGTCGGCGAGCACGAGACAGGACCAGATGGCATCACAGAGTTCGTGCTCGAGCTGTTCGAGTCCGATGCCCTCGATGCGACGCGTCCCGTCGAGCGTCATCACGATCTTGGCGAGGTCACCGACGTCGCCGACGAATCCGAGGGCGACCTCCTGGTTCGTCCAGGGACGTCCGATCCGCTTCGTGCTGAGATCGTCGTAGGCGGCGGCGACCTCCAGGGCGTGGGCGTTCAGCGTTGCGAAGTCCTGAGTCATCCCCAGAGCCTAATCAGCGCTTTCGATGCTTGTCTCGATTGGAGTTCCGGCGGACAGGTCCCGGACATACTGGCGGCACACATACACCCGAGCGAAGCGTTCCCTGAGCTCCTGCTCGCGCTCGATGCCCGCATGGACGAACGCGCGGACCGGGCTGCTGAACCCGGCCGGAGTCGTGAACCCTTCGGCGTCGTTTCCGTCTTCCAGGTGCACATGCAGGTACTGGAACGCCTCGGAGAAGCCGTTGCGCCGGTACCAGGAGTTCGCTGCCTGGTCCTCGCGGGTCCACGCATCGAGCCTCGTGATGTCTGCCCGGGCCAGCCGCTCTACGGCTACCTCAAGGAGAGCGGCGCCGATCCCCCTGCTCTGATGATCGGGATGTGTCGCGACCGAGTCGATCGTGGCCTCGTCACCGTCGACGGTGATGTCGAGCAGGCCGAGCACCTGTCCCTCGACATCGACCGCGACCAGCCCGAACGACGGCGCCACGACATCGGGGCGGCGAGGCCACACGTCGTCGTAATACTGGGTCGATAGGAAGGCGAGCACCCGGCAACGCACCCAGGTGGGTTCGTCGGTCGGCTCGTAGGGGCGGATCGCGAACGGATGCGGTTCGAGGGTCGTCACGGTGCCCCCATCGTAGAGGCGGAACTCCTGTGGAGGCCAGGCACTCACCCGGCGGTCGGCACCACGTCCCAGTGCTCGCGGATGAGCTTGTCGTCGACCCGGAAGATGTCCGCTGCCAGAACGGGGTCGTCCGCCTTCGCGCCGACGCTCTGCGAGAACGTCCACACGAGGTCACCGTCGCTCAGCGAGATGACCGACTCCTGCGGCGGGAAGGTCGCGGATCCCGAGAAGAACGACTTGAGCGCTGCCGTGCCGTTCGGTGCGACCGGGTTGTGCTGGAGGTAGGCGGGGTCGAAGGCCTTGTCGAGGATCGAGACGTCCTGGTCGCGGAACAGCGTGTTGTACGCGCTGACCGCGAACGTCCGGTTCTGTTCCTCCTGCTTCTCCGACGGCGCGACCGCGGGCTTCGCCGGGCTGTAGAGGTCGCTGAACATCGTGTTGGTGTTCCCGCTCGCGGGCGTCCCGGTCGCGATCGGCTGATCGAATGCCCAGCGCTCGACGACGGCGCCGTCCCGCACCCGGAACAGGTCGACGGCGGCCTCGCCCGTCCGTTCGTCGGCCGGGTCGGAGGCGACCTGGTAGTGCACGGCGACGAGGTCGCCGTCGGCGGCGGTGTGCTTGACGACCGCCTGCGCCCCGGGGACCCGCGTCCGGTCGGCGGTGAACTCCGCCAGGAGCCCGCTCGGACCGGACTTCTGCCCGGAACCGTGCGCGACGGCGTCGGCCGCGACGAGCTTGTCGGTCGTGGCCACCGCCTTCGAGGAGGCGGGGTCGGGGAAGGCGTCCGTGTAGAGCTTGAGCACGGCGGCGAGGTTCTTCTGCTCGGTCTTCGAGTCGCTGCGGTCGCCCGTCGAGCCGCCGTCGGCACTTCCCTTCCGCGCCGTCGAGACCGAGGACGACGGATCAGGCACGGCTGCCGAGGTGGCCTGGCACCCCGCAAGCAGTGAGACGCCGGCGAGGACGGCGGCGGTGCGGACGAGGGGGACGACGAGGGCGCGTGATCTGGTCATGGAATCACTGTGCGACGGCGTTCTGAACCTCAGGTGAGGTGTCCCTGGGCTTCGCTGGGAATCCGTGTCTTTCAGTTCCGCTGCGGTTGAAACCACCCGCAGTCTGCTCTCGCGGCTCGCATCCGCTCGCACCGTTCTCTACCCTGGGTGCAACGACCGTGACATCCGGGGGATGCATCGTGGGCCTGATCCAAGACGTGGGCGGTGGGCTGCTGCTGGCGCTCGGACTCCTGCTCGCCGGGCTCGTGGTCTTCCTCGTCCTCGCCCTAGGCACCCAGTACGTGCGGATGCGCCGCCGACGGCCGCGGGGGAAGGAGGCTCGTGCCGACGCCGAGCTCCGAGCGCAGTTGCTTGATGAGGGCTTCACCACGAGCGAGGCCGCGGATGCGATCCGGTCCAGCGATCCTGCCCTGGACTCGGAGAAAACTCACCATGACTGAGTCATGGCTCCTGGTCCTGATCCCCATCTGCAGCGTCCTCGCGATCTGGTCGGCACTGCAATTCCTAGCGGGAAGCAAACGGGTCAGCGTCGGGGTCCTCGTCACCATCGTCTGTGTCTACCTGCTCGGGGCCCTCATCGTGCTGTTCGGTGGGCCGTTTCTGGCGCAGATCGACCCTTCATCGGATGAACTGACGGCTCCCTCCATCGACGGAGGTCTCGTGATGGCGTACCTCGGCCTGGTCGCTGGCGCACCGGCTGTCATCACAGCACTCGTGCTCCTTGCCGGGTACTGGGCTCTGGCACGGCTCTCACAGAGGACCGCTGGGGTTTCGGGTGGGCAGATGTAGCGCGACTCGTAACGCCCCGACGGCGAGACGACCGCGAACTGCTACTCGCGACCCTGCCTGTTGGTATCGTCGCTGCCCCCCCCCCCCCCCCCGTTACGGGCGGCACATCGACGAAAGCCCCTCCATCCCAGCGGCCTCATAACCGTCGGAAATCGGAAACGATCGAAGAGCGTCTCAGGTGTGCACATTTTCGCGCGCTGCGCCTGGCTAAGCTCGCCCCAGGTCTTACGAGTTCTGGTACATATCCCTACCGTCGGGGCAACGGTTCAGGGGTGAGTCGGAGGAAGATGCGGCGAACCGTGAACTATCTGAACTCGTTGACCGTGGGTGGGAGCCGGTGAACGCGACCCGTCCGGGAGCGATTGGACCGATCGGGTTCCTGCTGCGGAAGGAGAAGTGATGAACGATCGCACGCCGCCGGGTGTTCCGAAGGAAAAAGCGAGCCGTCCAGCGAAAATCGTCGCGTGGGTTGCCGTGATCGTGTTGGTGGCACTAGTCGTGTGGATTGCGGTGAACACTGCAGGTTTGGTGTGACATGTCGAGTCGCTCGGAGCAGCACTACCCCGCCGCGCCGCAAGATCTCGGGAGCAGGTCGTCACACACGGAATGTGCGGCCTCGAAAGAGAAGAAGCCCCCTCCGTCCCGGTGTTGCTCGGGGATGGAGGGGGCTTTTTCGTGGCGGTACCGGTGGGATTTGAACCCACGGTGCTCTTTCAAGCACACAACTTTTCGAGAGTTGCACCTTCGGCCGCTCGGACACGGTACCGGGGTCGAGTCTAATAGAAGACGAGCGCCGACGCGAATTGAGCGATGCCGGTCATCCACCGGCGGCGCGGAGGGCCGGCGGTGTCGGCGGCCGCGCTTAGGCTGGCCGCATGGCCAAGGCACCCTCCCCCGCATTCCGCTGCACCGAATGCGGCTGGACCACCGCCAAATGGGCCGGTCGATGCGGCGAATGCCAGCAGTGGGGCACGGTCGTCGAAGCGTCGGCTCCCACCGGCGTCCTCGGCAAGCTGACACCGATCCGCGCCACGGACGAACGCGCCGCACGCCCCATCACTCAGGCCAGCGCCGACGAGGCTCCACGCTGGTCGAGCGGCATCGCCGAGTTCGACCGGGTGCTCGGCGGCGGCATCGTCCCCGGCGCCGCGATCCTCCTCTCCGGTGAGCCGGGCGTCGGCAAGTCGACCCTGCTCCTCGAGGTCGCGTCCCGAGCCGCGAAGACCGGCGCCCGCGTCCTCTACGTCAGCGCCGAGGAGTCGGTCAGCCAGGTCCGCCTCCGCGCCGAACGCACCGGGGCCCTCCACGACGACCTCTACCTCGCCTCCGAGACCGACCTCGCCACCATCCTCGGCCACATCGACCAGGTGCAGCCCAAGCTCCTCATCGTCGACTCCGTCCAGACCGTCTCCTCCTCGCAGTCCGACGGCCTCGCCGGACAACCCGGCCAGGTCCGCGAGGTCTCCGCCGTCCTCACCCGCATCGCCAAGGAACGCGACCTCCCGGTCCTGCTCGTCGGCCACGTCACGAAAGACGGCTCGATCGCCGGCCCCCGGCTCCTCGAGCACCTCGTCGACGTCGTCTGCCAGTTCGAGGGCGACCGCCACACCGCGCTCCGCTTCCTCCGCGCACAGAAGAACCGCTTCGGCGCCACCGACGAGGTCGGCTGCTTCGAGATGGCCGGCGACGGCATCGCCGAGGTCCCCGACCCGAGCGCCCTCTTCCTCAGCCAGAACGAACCCGTGGCCGGCACCTGCGTCACCATTGTCATGGAGGGACGCCGCGCGCTGCCCGTCGAGGTCCAGGCGCTCATCAACAAGACGCAGGCACCGAACCCCCGCCGGGTCACCAACGGCGTCGACCCCTCACGTGTCGCGATGATCCTCGCCGTGTTGCACGGCCGCTACTCCTACGACCTCACCGACCACGACGTCTACATCTCGACCGTCGGCGGCGTGAAGATCAGCGAACCGGCGGCCGACCTCGCGATCGCCCTCGCCCTGGTCTCCGTCATCCGCGACTTGGCCCTCCCCCGCGACCTCGCGGCCTACGGCGAGATCAGCCTCAGCGGCGAAGTGCGTCCGGTGAGTGTCGCGAAGCAGCGCGGCTCGGAGGGCAACCGCCTCGGCTACAAGCTGCTGCTCAACTCCGATGTCAGCAACGACCTCAAGTCGGTGCTGGGCATCGCGAAGACCGCAGCCGAGGCAGCACGCCCCGCCCGACGCGAACGCGAGCTCGACGCCGCCTTCTGAGCTGCCTCGCGCCGCCGCACGCACGTCGGTGCGGGAGTCTGCTCACAACTCCTGCAAATCGGTCTCGTATGCCCCGCGGACGAGACCGGCGTCCGTTCCGACGCGGGAGTCGCAGGAGTTGTGAACAGGGATGCTCCAACAGGGGACATCCGCCGACCGCGACCGGCGCGAGGACTCGTCACCGCACCGGTCAACCGGCATCCCGGGCGTTCCGCGCACAACTCCTGCTGCATGAGCCGCACAGGCTTCGAACCGCGACCCTTCGGCCTCCCGACGACGACCTGCAGGAGTTGTGAACCGCGGACGCCGCCGAGAGCAGGACCTGCGGTCGGGGTCGGGCTATTCGGCGGCCGGCGCCTCGAGCTCGAGGACCCGCAGCAGTTCCTCCGGCGAGGCCTGCAGCGAGTGCGGACCGGCGACGTCGAAGAGCACCGTCTCGATGTCGTCGCCGTAGGTGCGGAGGAAGCTCGCGAGCCAGGCACCGTCGTGCAGGCCGACGTAGGGCGGCAGGGCGGCCGGCTTGTTCTTCGCGTCGGAGAAGAGGAGCAGCGCGAGCCTCGCGGTCTCAGGCTGGCGGAACATCCAGACCTCGCCGGTCTCCGTCGGCTTGTCGGGGTTACCCGGCTTCATGAGCGGAACGACGAAGCGGCCGTTCCGCAAGGCGAGTGCCACGGCAACCATGTCGCCGGCGGCGAGGGCCGCGGCCAAAGGCTCGGAACGGAACTCGGGTCGCTTCTGCTTCGCCATGCGTCCATTGTCGCAGGCTGGTGCGGGGCTGCGGGTCGAGCACTTCGACAGGCTCAGTGACCGGGGCGGGAGCGGCTCAGTGACCGGGGGGGGCTCAGTGACCGGAGTGGCTCGGCGAGCAGGTTCCGTCAGTTGAGCAGGAACTGCGCGCTGTCAGCGGAGGCGAAGCCGCCGATCGAGGTGTTCAGGTGGTACGAGGCGCCACCGGCGGGCACCGGGTCGCGCGGCTGGTCGCAGGTGTCGGGCGCCGACCGCGTGCGGTCCCAGGTGATCGGCGGGTTCGACGAGACCGTCTTCCCCGGCTCGAGGAGCACCTGCTGGTCACTCGGTGCGGTCTGGCAGTCGGTCGACGTCCAGTACGGCTCCTCACCGCTCGAAACGGTGAACACCTGCTGGCTCGTACCGGCGTTCATCGTGCACGCGGCCGAGCCGGTGTTCGTCACGCTCAGCGACAGCTGCGGGAGTTCGTCCGCCGCGAAGCTCGTCCCGTTCACGACGGCCTCGACGCGGATCTGGTCGGCCGTGCACGCGGCCGCCGAACCGGGGTCGGTGGTCGCGGCCTCATCGATCGGTGCGGTGGTCGACGCCTCGGGAGCCGGGGTCGGCGCAGGGGTCGCTGTGGGCGTCGGGGTGGGCGTCGCGGCGGTGTTCTCGGTGCCCGGACCCGACGCGAGCCGGACGATGAGCACGATGACCAGGACGATGACGGCAAGCAGGACGCCGAACACGATCAACCTGCGTCGCCAGTAGACGGCGGGCCGCTCCGGTCCGCGGGGATTCGTGAGGCTCGACATGCTCACAGATTAAGTGCAGTGGCGCGGAAACACCCGATGCCCCGCCGTCGGTGCGGACCGTGGTCCGACCGATGACGAGGCATCGGGATGGTGCTGGTGGTGCTGATGGTGCCGGGTGGTGCTCGGTGATGCGAGCGCCTAGAGCTGCTGCGCCGAGCGACGACGGGCGATCACGAGCGCGAGGCCGCCGACGAGGAGCAATGCGGCGAGCGCCGCGTTCCCCCACGGCTCGGCACCGGTCTTGCTCAGGCTGCCGTCCTGGCTGCCGCCGGCCGTTCCCGAACCGGTCCCGCCGCCCGCACCGGGCTGGGTGCCCGGGTCGGTGCCGGGGGCGACCGCCGCAGCCTGCACGACGATGTCCTGCCAGCCGATGACGTTGCCGTCGGCGTCCTGGACGACGAGGCGGTGGGCACCGACCGGCGCGTCCTCAGGAACCGTGACCTGCACGTTGCCGTCCGCGTCGACCTGCACGAGGCCGTCGCTGACGAGGATCGGGTCGGAGTGCAGCCAGACGCTGACCCAGGTGCCGGCGTACTCCTTGCCGACGTGGATCGTGGCGAGCTTGCCGATGATGAAGTCGGTGATCGCCTTGATCAGGTCCTTGAGCGCCTGGATGAGCGCGGACTCCGGTGCGGGCGTCGGCGGCATGACAACCGGCGGCGTCGCGACCGTGAGCGGCACCGTGAGCGTCGTCCCCGACTCGAGTGCCGTGAGGCGCACCGTCGCCGCGCCGTCAGCGGTACCCGCCGGGACGGTGAACGAGACCGTCGCGGCCCCCGCGGTGACCGGGACCGTCCCGATCGGCGAGCCGTTGAGTTCGATCGCCAGCGAGGTGTTCACCGGGCTGCCGGTCGAGGTGAGGTCGAGCTTCGCGACGTCGAACGAGACCGTCTTCCCAGCGGCGACCGCTGCGGTCGGCGCGTTCGTGACCTGCACGCTCTGGCGGGCGAAGTCCGGGGACACCGGGCTGTTCGCCGTCAGGTAGGCGATCCACGCGTCGCGGTCGACGAGACCGGAGTCGCGCGTGTCCGTGCCGTTCGCGAACTCACGGAAGTTGTCGCCACCCTGCAGCAGGAAGCTGAAGGAGCCGATCCGGTAGCTCTTGCTCGGGTCGATCGGCGCACCGTTCACCGTGATGCTCGTGATGCGCTGCCCCTGGGCCTTCGTGGGGTCGAACGTGTACTGCACGTTCGACGACAGTCCGAGCTGCAGGTACGGACGGGACGGGACGTTCCCGGCCGCGTCGAGCTGCCACTGCTGCTCGAGCACGGTCTTGAACTGCGCACCCGTGAGCGAGGTCGTCCACAGGTTGTTGAGGAACGGCAGCACCGCGTTCGCCTCGGCGTACGTGATGTCGCCCGCGAGGATCTCCTCACGCATGCCACCCGGGTTGACGATGCCGATGTCGGCTCCGCCCCGGTCGGCACTCGAGAGCGAGGCGCGGAGCGAGTCGGCGACGAGCGCACCGAGCGTCGACTCGGCGCCGCGGTCGTCCTTCACCCCGTTGTTGAACGCGCGGGTGATGTCGGCCTTCGCCTCACCGATCTTCTGGTTGCCGATCTCCGCCGCGACCGCGAGGGCCTTGTCGGTGATCGTCTTGACCGTCGCGACCGCGGGGAACTGCTTGACCAGGTCGGCCTCGGCAACGGTGGTGCGTGCGACGTTCTTCGCCGTGTAGGCGGTGACGTCACCCGACGCGCGGTCGACGGTCAGCGTGATCTGACCGATGAACTCGCCGTAGCTGCCGGTCTGGAGCACCGGACGGGTCTTGCCGGTCACGCCGGGGATCGGAGCGTCCCACGCGTACTGCTTGTGCGTGTGGCCGGTGAAGATGGCGTCGACGTCCGCGCTCGTCGTGGTGACGATCTCGGTGAAGGCGCTCTGTTCGGCGAGCTCCTGCTCGAGGGTCGCGCCGTCCGGCGTGCCTGCTCCAGCACCCTCGTGGTACTCGGCGACGATGACGTCCGCCTCACCGTTGAACTCGTCGCCGTCGGTGAGCTGCGCCGCGACGCGGTTCACGGCCTCGACCGGGTCCCCGAAATCGAGGTCGGCGATGCCGGCGGGCGACACGAGCGTCGGCGTCTCCTGGGTGATGGCGCCGACGACGGCGACCTTCACTCCGTCGATGTCGAGGATCGTGTACTCCTTGAGTGCGGGCTTCTTCGTGCCCTTCTCGTACACGTTGGCCCCGAGGTACGGCCAGGCGGCGTTCTTCCCGTCGGCCATGACACGGTCGACGAGGTCACCGTAGCCCTGGTCGAACTCGTGGTTGCCCACCGCGGAGGCCTTCAGGCCGAGTGCGTTGAGCACGTCGATCGTCGGCTGGTCCTGCTGCGACGACGAAGCGAAGAGCGAGGCACCGATGTTGTCACCAGCGGAGATGAACGCCGTCTGGTCGGGTGCGAACATCGCCTTGAGCTGCTCGATCGTGCCCGCGAACTTCGTCGTGTTGGCGTCGATCCGACCGTGGAAGTCGTTGATGTTGAGCAGGTTGACGGTCGCAGACTCGCTCGCGTCGGCGCTTATGCCGATGATCACGGGGTCGTGGTCGCTCGAGCGGAACATGTCCGGCACGTTGAAGTCGGTCACGTTCGCGTTGTAGCGGGAGTACTCGAGGGCGATCGACTCGACGGAGTTGATGTTCCACACGTCGGCACCGGTGACGCTCTGGTCTGCTTCCGGCGACGCGAAGATGTGGTCGAGGGACCCGACCGCACCGTCGAACGCGTAGGTGTACTCCCCGGTCTTGGCCTCCTGGCTGATGTAGCCGGCGTCGCGGAGCACGTCCAGCGGGTCCTCGGCGTCGTAGGAGTTGAAGTCGCCCACGAGGAAGACCTTCTTCGTGCCGATGTCCTTCGAGACCGTGTCGGCAAAGGTCACGAGGGCCTTGGCCTGACGCGTGCGGTCGCCGGTGAAGGCGCCCTGGCCGGTGTTGGCGTTGTCGCCCGTCGCGGCCTTGGAAGTGCTCTTCGACTTGAAGTGGTTCGCGATCACGAGGAACGTCGCCGCGTCGTCCGCACCCTTGGGCTTGAACGCCTGCGCGTCTGGCTCACGGGCGTTGTCGAAGGCCGGCTCGTCGAGCAGGATGCGCGACTCGCCGACGGTCTCGACGGCGGCCGACTTGTAGATGAACGCCGTCCGGATGACGTCCTCGTCCGCGGGGACCTTCGCGGGCGACGGGACGAACGTCCAGGTGCCCGCACCGGCATCGGCGTTGAGCGCCGCGGTCAGTGTCTTCAGCGCGTCGTCGCGGTCGAGGCCGATCGAGGCGGAGTTCTGGATCTCCTCGAGCGAGACGACGTCGGCGTCGAGGGCGTTGATCGCCGAGACGATCTTCGCCTGCTGACGCGCCAGGCTCTCGGCCGTCGCCGCTCCTCGGACGCCGCAACCGGCGGCATCGGAGTCGTCGACGGTCGTCTTGCCGCCCTCGCGGTCAGTGAAGAAGGTGCAGCCGGTGCGGGAGTCGCCGGTGGTGGCGAAGTAGTTGAGCACGTTGAAGGTCGCGAGGGACACGTCGCCGCCGACCCCGCGAGGCGAGGTGGAGCGGGTGTTCTCGAAGGACGCCGGCTGCACATCCGCGGCGTTGGCGCCGGTGAGGTGCTGCGTGGGCTGGAACTTCCAGTTGCTGTTGCGGAAGTCGAAGACGACCGGTGCGGTGAAGTCGACGGCGGCGCCGACCCGGACGGGCGCGGTGGTCGAGACGTACGGGAGCGGGATGCCCGTGTTCTCAGCCTTCGAGAAGTCCACGGTAGAGCCGTCGTCGAGGACGACCTTCTCCGCCGGCACACGGGCCGCGGCCGCGAGCGCCTCAGCAGAACCGGGCTTGCCGAGGACCGTCGGCGTGACGAACGGCGTCGTCGATGCCGCGAGCGCGACCTCGCCGTAGCGGTTCGTGCTGTAGGTGTCGGTGACCGTGTAGTCGCCGGCCGGGTCGAGCAGCATGCCCTCGAGACGCTCGCGCTCCTCGTCGGTGGCCGGGAAGGCGACACTCGCGGCGGTCGGTGCGGTGACGCCGGTGGCGTCGAGCGCCGTGACGGCGGCCGGGTCCGTGACCTTCAACTGCGTCAGGCCGTAGTACTCGTCCACGACGCCGGTGACCTGCAGGTACTGGCCGACGGTGACGGAGCCGACGGTGGCCGGCGAGTAGACGAAGACGCCGTCGGACGCGAGGTGCGTCGCGGGGTCGATCGCCCCGCCGGTGCCCGCGGTCTGCAGGTAGTAGCCGTTGAAGCCACCGGTCGGGAAGCTCGCGGTGACGAAGCCCGTGGTGGTGACCGTCTGGCCGACCATCGTGCTCGCGGCGCCGGTGCCCTGGATCTCCGCGATCGTCGCCGTACCGGGTTCGACCGGCGTGGTCGGGTCGGTGGGCTCGGGAGTCGGCTCCGGGGTGGGCTCAGGGTCGACCGGGGTGTCGCCCGCGCTGTTCTGCGGCGTGACCGTGTCGCTGAGCGTGAAGTCGGCGGCGTTGCTGTCGGTGTCGGCGAAGGCGGTGCGCACGATCGACTGCGGCACGTTGTTCGCTGATGGGGCGGGCGACACGGCGGTCTCGAAGGTGTTCGACGTGCCGTAGCCGAGAAGGTCGACGACGGCGGGGTCGCCGACGACGGAGCCGGCTGTGAGGGTCACTGAGGAGGTCGAGGCGACGAGGGCGATCGTGCCCTTGGAGCCCGACGCGTTCAGCTCGCTGGCCACGTCGGGTGTCGGCAGAGCCGCGCCGACCGCGCCGTTGCTGCTGCCCGAGACGAGGAAGTAGCCGCCGGCCGCGATCTTCCCGGTGAGCGGAACCGTCGTCGACGACGCCGCGGTGCTGGTCGCCGAGCGGTACTGGATCGACCAGCCGCTGACGTCGACTGCCGCGTCGCTCGGGTTGTAGAGCTCGACGAACTTGTTCAGGTAGGGCGCGTTCGCGCTCCCACCCGAGAGGTAGGCCTCGTTGATGACGACACCGAGGCCGTCGGTCGAGGCGACGGCTGGTGTCGCCACGAGGGGCGCGGCGACGAGCCCGGCAAGGGCGGCGAAGGCGGACAGCCTCCACGGGTGTTTGAACGACATGTGGCTCCGAATCGAGGGCCGTCCTCGTTCGGAGCGCGCGACAACGCACCCCCCATTCGAGGCACAGACGATGGGTAGTGCCTCACAAGCTAACCGACATGCGTGACGGAAGACCACCGCGAATGTGAACGGCACGTAAATCCGGGCCTGCTCATCTGAGCACGGGCTTCGCGCTGGAAACGAAGGAAAGCGCTGATCAGCGCGGCATTGTGAACGGTCTCATCGGTCACTCCGACGAGCACCAACCTTCAAGCTGTGGTTCAGAGCAGCTTGAGCATCCGCGTGTTACCGAGCGTATTCGGCTTGACCCGCGCGAGGTCGAGGAACTCCGCGACACCTTCGTCCGACGAGCGCACGAGCTGTGCGTAGACCTCGGGTGGGACGATCTCCTCGCCGATCTCCTGATAGCCGTGCCTCGTGAAGAAGCCGGTTTCGAAGGTCAGGCAGAACAGGCGACGCAGGCCGAGCTCGACCGCGTCGTGCTCGAGGCGCTCGACGAGCGCGTGGCCGACCCCGGTGCCGAGGTGGTCGGCGGAGACGGCGAGCGTGCGGACCTCACCGAGGTCCTCCCAGATGACGTGCAGCGCGCCGCAGCCGATGAGTTCGCCGTCGGGTGTCTCGGCGACGCGGAACTCCTGGACCGCTTCGTAGAAGACGACGTCGTCCTTGCCGAGGAGGATGCGCTGCTGCACGAGTGGTTCGACGAGCGCCTGGATGCGTCGGACGTCGCTCGTGCGGGCGCGACGGACGACATACCCCTGCTGAGCCTGCTCGACCATCCCGCCTCCTCCTGTCAGAACCTCCGAGCAGTCTACTGACGCCAGCGCAGTGCGCCCGACCGAGCGCGGGTTGGTGGGCGTCAGCGCGGTGCGCTCGAGCGAGCGCTGCCGAAGCGGCGTGAGCGCTACCCAGCCGCGTGAGCGCGGGCCTCCAGAGGGGCGCGCTCGGTCCGGTGGAGCGCGCTCACGTCGGCGCACCGCGCTGGCGCCGGACATCGGAGTGACGGCACCGGATCACGAGGGGCGGATCAGTGCCAGGACTTCGGGCCCGCGGTGCCGGCCGGGTAGGTGTCGATTGACACCTCGTCCTTGCGCCACGCCTTGAGGACCGGCGCGACGATCCGCCAGCACTGCTCGGCGACGTCACCGCGCACCGACAGGGTCGGGTCTCCCTCGAGGATGCTCGACAGGACTTCGCCGTAGGCACTGAGCTGCCCGGCCTGGAGTTCCGCGTGGAGGGCGACCGGGTCCAGCTCGAAGGGGTCGTCCTCGCCGTTGATCATCAGGTCGAGGTCGAGCGACGCGGGCTTCAGGCCGATGCGGAGCCGCGCCGGGGTCTTCATGCCGTGCAAGCCGGACGGGAGGTGCGGCACCGGCTTGAAGGTGAAGACGATCTCCTGACGGGTGTCCGCCAGCGCCTTTCCGGACCGCAGCACGAACGGGACACCGGCCCAACGCCAGTTGTCGATCGCGAGCGTCATCTCGGCGAGCGTCTCCGTGTGGTGCGACGGGTCCACGCCCTGCTCGTCGATGTAGGCGGGCAGCTTGCGGTCGCCGATCGTCCCGGCGCCGTAGCGTGCCCGCCGACTCTCCGTGCCGTTCGCCTTCCACGGCCGGGTCGCCCGCAGCACCTGGGCCATCCCGCCGCGCAGATCCTCGGCGTCGACGCTCGCAGGTGGCTCCATGGCGGCGAACGCGAGGACGAGGAGCAGGTGACTCTGGATCATGTCGATCAGCGCGCCCGCACGGTCGTAGTACCCGGCGCGACCCTCGAGCGCCAACTGCTCGTCGAAGACGAGGTCGACGCGTTCGACGTTGTCGGCCGAGAGGAGCGGCTCGAAGATGCGGTTCGCGAAGCGCAGGCCCAGCAGGTTGAGGACCGTCGACTTGCCGAGGAAGTGGTCGACGCGGAACACCTGCTCCTCCGGCACCAGGTGCTGGAGCAGACGGTTGAGCGAGCGGGCGGAGGCGTAGTCGGTGCCGAACGGCTTTTCGAGAGCGAGCATGATGCCCTTGGGGAGCTCCAGCTTCCGCAGCGCCTTGCAGGCGAGCAGGGTGATGGCGGGCGGCAGGGCGAAGTAGAGGGCGACGTTCGGACCGGCGGCCGCGAGGACTCGTTCCAGTGACGCCGGGTCGGAGACGTCAGCCTGCACGTAGGTGGTCTCGGCGACGATCGTCTCGGCGAGCTTCGACGGGGCGTCGGCGAATGCGGTCTTGACGCGCTTCCGCCAGGCCTCGTCGCTCGACTCGGAGCGGTCGACCCCGATGAGGCGCACCGCCTGGCCACGCGGGGAGGCGAGGAGCGACGCAAGTCCCGGCAGTAGGAGCCGGGCCGTGAGGTCGCCTCCGGCACCGAGGATCACGAGGGTTCGAGGGGCGGAGGATTCCGAGGTGGCGGCGGTCATGCGGCGATCCTACGCGGTGGGCCGACGAGGTCGCGCGGCCTTGCGCCCTCCCGAGGTCCATCCCGGTCCAGCGCGATGCGCTGACGCGAGCGCGAGGGTGTGGGCGTCAGCGCGGTGCGCTGACGTGAGTGGCGCGGTATCGGCCTCACCGCGGGTCAGGGACGTGGGCGCGCCCCTCCGGAGACCCGCGCTCACGCCCTGGACCCGCGCTCACGTCAGCGCACCGCGCTGGCGACCCACCACAGCAGACCCGGGCGGGCAGGCAGTACTGTGAGCGCATGCGACTCGGAGTCCTCGACGTGGGATCGAACACCGTCCACCTGCTCATCGTCGACGCCCACCCGGGAGCACGGCCGATCCCCCAGTCGTCGCACAAGTCGGTGCTGCGACTCATGCGATACCTCACGCCGGATGGATCGATCAGCGATGAGGGCGTCGCGGTCATCCTCGAGTCGATCGGTGCAGCCGCAGCGATCGCCCGCGAGAGCGGCCTCGACGAGCTCCTCTCGATGGCGACCTCGGCCATCCGTGAGGCGACGAACGGGCCGGAGGTCCTCGCCCTCGTCGAGGAACGGACCGGCATCGCCCTGCAGGTCCTCTCCGGTGACGACGAGGCGAAGCTCACCTTCCTCGCCGTCCGCCGCTGGTACGGCTGGTCGGCCGGCGAGATGCTCCTCCTCGACATCGGCGGCGGCTCACTCGAGATCGCGGCCGGCGGCGACGAGTACCCTGATGTCGCGATCTCCCTCCCGCTCGGCGCCGGACGCTCCACCGTCGGCTTCCTCCACGACGACCCACCGACCGCCGCACAGCAGGAGGCACTCCGCCTACACGCCCGCGAGGTGCTCACCGCAGCACTCCCCGCGTTCGCCGAAGAGCCCGACGCCCATCACGTCGTCGGGTCGTCCAAGACCATCCGCTCCCTCGCACGCCTCGCTGGATCGGTGGCCGACGGCATCGGTGGCACCGAACGGTCGCTGCTCCGGCGCAGCCAGCTCGACGACTGGATCCCCCGGCTCGCCCGCATTCCGGCTGAGGCCCGCCCCGCGCTCCCCGGGATCACTGCCGACCGAACCTTCCAGATCGTCGCCGGCGGCATCGTCCTGTCCGAGGCGATGGCCGCCTTCCGCGTCCGCGAGCTCGACGTCTCCCCGTGGGCGCTCCGCGAGGGCATCATCCTCCGCTACCTCGACCGCCTCGGCTGACCGCCGCCGTTCGCTCGCCCAGGTTCGGGCGCTCCAGTGCTCGCGCGCCCGAAGATGGGCGAACGAACACGACCAGACACGACGAAGGCCCCCACTCCGCGGAGTGGGGGCCTTCGGTGACTCGGGACTACTCGCCCGTGATGGCGAGGTCCGGCGTGGCCGAACCCGTACCGAGCGACGCCTGCGCGTTGACGCCGGCACCGACCGACTCACCACGAGCCGAGGTCGTGAAGGCGAACGCGCCGTTCACGAAGTCGACGTGCACGTGGTCGCCGGCGTTGAGCTCGCCGTGGAGGATCTGCTCGCTGAGCTGGTCCTCGACCTCGCGCTGCATCGCACGACGCAGCGGACGAGCACCGAGGGTCGGGTCGAAGCCGACCTCGATGAGGCGCTCCTTCGCCGGCAGCGTGAGCTCGATCGTCATGTCGCGGTCGAGCAGACGCTCCGAGAGACGCTTCGTGAACAGGTCCACGATCTGCAGGAGCTCCGGCTTCGACAACTGCGGGAACACGATGATGTCGTCGACACGGTTCAGGAACTCGGGCTTGAAGTGCTTCTTCAGCTCCTCGTTCACCTTGCCGCGCATGATGTCGTACCCGGTCGAGGCGTTGCCCTCGATCTGGAAGCCGACGGGACCACCGGCGATGTCACGAGCACCGAGGTTTGTGGTCATGATGATGACGGTGTTCTTGAAGTCGACGACGCGACCCTGACCATCCGTCAACCGGCCCTCTTCCAGGATCTGGAGGAGCGAGTTGAAGATGTCGGGGTGGGCCTTCTCGATCTCGTCGAAGAGCACGACGCTGAACGGCTTGCGACGCACCTTCTCGGTGAGCTGGCCACCCTCTTCGAAGCCGACGAACCCGGGAGGAGCACCGAACAGTCGCGAGACCGTGTGCTTCTCGCCGTACTCAGACATGTCGAGGGAGATCAGCGCGCCTTCGTCGTCGAACAGGAACTCGGCGAGCGCCTTCGCGAGCTCGGTCTTACCGACACCCGTGGGGCCGGCGAAGATGAACGAGCCCGAGGGACGCTTCGGGTCCTTGAGGCCGGCACGCGTGCGGCGGATGGTCTTGGAGAGCGCCGAGATGGCCTCCTCCTGACCGATGACCCGCTGGTGCAGCGCCTTCTCCATGAAGACGAGTCGCGAGGACTCCTCTTCGGTGAGCTTGAAGACGGGGATGCCGGTCGCCTGGGCGAGCACCTCGGCGATCAGACCCTCGTCGACCTCGGCGGTCGTCTTGACGTCGCCCGAGCGCCACTGCTTCTCGAGGCGCAGACGCTCACCGAGGAGGTTCTTCTCCTCGTCGCGGAGGGACGCCGCCTTCTCGAAGTCCTGCTCCTCGATGGCCGTCTCCTTGGCCTCGCGGACGCCGGCGATCTTGTCGTCGAACTCGCGCAGCTCAGGCGGGCTCGAGAGGATCGACAGACGCAGGCGTGCACCGGCCTCGTCGATCAGATCGATGGCCTTGTCGGGCAGGAAGCGGTCGGAGATGTACCGGTCGGCGAGGTTCGCCGCCGAGACGAGCGCGCCGTCGGTGATGGACACCTTGTGGTGTGCCTCGTACCGGTCGCGCAGCCCCTTGAGGATGTTGATCGTGTGGGGCAGCGACGGCTCCATGACCTGGATCGGCTGGAAGCGACGCTCGAGTGCGGCGTCCTTCTCGAAGTGCTTGCGGTACTCGTCGAGCGTGGTGGCCCCGATGGTCTGGAGCTCACCGCGGGCGAGCAGCGGCTTGAGGATGGAGGCCGCGTCGATCGCGCCTTCGGCGGCACCGGCACCCACGAGGGTGTGGATCTCGTCGATGAAGACGATGATGTCGCCGCGGGTGCGGATCTCCTTGGTGACCTTCTTCAGGCGCTCCTCGAAGTCACCGCGGTAGCGGCTACCGGCGATGAGCGAGCCGAGGTCGAGCGAGTACAGCTGCTTGTCCTTCAGCGTCTCCGGGACATCGCCCTTGACGATCGCCTGAGCGAGACCCTCGACGACGGCGGTCTTGCCGACGCCGGGCTCACCGATGAGGACCGGGTTGTTCTTCGAGCGACGGGAGAGGATCTGCATGACCCGCTCCATCTCCTTGTCGCGACCGATGACCGGGTCGAGCTTGTTGTCGCGCGCGGCCTGCGTGAGGTTGCGGCCGAACTGGTCGAGGATCTGCGACCCGCCCTGTGCCTGCTGCTCACTCTGGTTGCCGCCGACCGGGGCTGCTTCCTTGCCCTGGTAGCCGGACAGCAGCTGGATGACCTGCTGGCGCACGCGGTTGAGGTCGGCGCCGAGCTTCACGAGGACCTGGGCTGCGACGCCCTCGCCCTCGCGGATGAGGCCGAGCAGGATGTGCTCCGTGCCGATGTAGTTGTGGCCGAGCTGCAGCGCTTCGCGCAGGCTCAGCTCCAGCACCTTCTTGGCGCGCGGCGTGAACGGGATGTGTCCCGTCGGCTGCTGCTGGCCGGTGCCGATGATGTCGGTGACCTGCTCGCGCACGGCATCGAGGGAGATCCCGAGGGACTCGAGTGCCTTGGCGGCGACTCCTTCTCCCTCGTGGATGAGGCCGAGCAGGATGTGCTCGGTCCCGATGTAGTTGTGGTTGAGCATCTTGGCCTCTTCCTGGGCCAGGACGACGACACGACGCGCACGGTCGGTGAATCTCTCGAACATGATCACTCTCCTCCGGCACCGGGCAGGGTGGTGATGCCGTTAGTAGGAGCGTAACGACCGCCGCAGCTCTCTTCGCCCCTGTTCGCCGTGGGCGTGATGCGCGGCCACCGGGAACGCCGCAGCGCACGTGCACCGGGCACGTGCGCTGCGGGTGTCGGCTGATCGCGGCTCGGTCAGACCGGGAACCGGACGGTCGCCGCGAGGGCGCCCCCACCAGGGACGTCGTCGGCACGGACGGCGAGGATCCGGGCGTCGGAGAGCAGCGCCCGGCGGAGGATCTCGTCGATCACGCCGTAGTTCGTCGCGTCGGCATCGTCGGCGAGCGTGACGACACCGGTGGTCTCGTCGACCGTGCCCGGCAGGTTGCTGTCGATGTCGACGAACAGGGTGTCGACCGCGTTCGCCGTCGCGGCGCGTGCCACGTCGCCGAGGTCGGTCACGGCACGGCCGTTCGACGCGCGGGTGCCGAACTCCTCGCACAGCGCGTGCAGCTCCGCGGCGTACAGCTCGTCGAGGATCGGGCGGGCCGCTGCGGCGAGCTGCTCGTCCGAGCGCTCCTGCTGGTTGCCCTCGATCTCGGGCTTCACAAGGTGCTTGTAGCTCGAGACGGACCGGAAGATCCCCGTCATCGGTTCGGCGCCCGCGAGGATGAGCGGCTCCTTCGAGCCGGCGAGCACCGGCGACAACGCCTTGTTGATCGCCTGCGCGTACTCCTGCATCCGGACCTTCTGTCCTTCGGAACCCTGGATGCGTCCCTGGGGGCTGCGTCCGTCGGAACCGCGACCCCGGATCGAGTCGACACCCGCGGCCGCGGCCACGTCGGCGGGGACACCCTCGAGCTCGATGCTCGTGGCCGGCAGATCGCGCGAGACGGCGACGAGTCGCACACCGCTCTGCGCGAGCGCCAGGACGTAGGCCGATTGCGGGAAGGTGAGCGCACGCATCAACGGCTTGATGAAGAAGCGGTCCGAGACCTCCGTGCAGGACTGGAGGATGTTCGGGACGCGGAAGTAGCGCGTGAGGCTCGGGCTGATGTACAGCGCCAGGCTCGACGACAGGTAGCGGAGGAAGTCCGGATCCTCCTGGAGGTCGTCGACCTGCTGCGTGAACGTCGCGATCGCCGCCCGGTCTGCTCCCGCGGCCGTCAGCTGCTCGACCGCCACCTTCACCTGGTTCTTGAGGTCCAGGCGGATATGGCTCGTATCCGAGGGGTTGGTGCTCGTCGCGAGGATGATCGACACGCTGCCCGGCTCGCGAGCGGTGGCGAGCTCGACGATGTCGGAGCGGGTCGGAATATCGGTGTGGTGCACTGATGCCTCCTTCGATCGCGTCAGGCGAAGGGTCGACCGGGAGCAGGCGACGCCGTCGTGGGCCTGACTTGACCCCAGTATAGGGAGCGCCCACCCCTCGATCCGGGGTCGATTCTGCGGACATTCGGAGCCGGGTCGGGCCGCGGGACCTCGATCCCGCGGCCCGACTCACGGCCTCGTCACTCGGTCGTGACCGAGCTGTCCGTCGGCTGCTCCGATGCGACGAGGCGTCGCGTCCGCCGCAGCGCGAGGACGAGCAGACCGGCGACGACGAGCAGGCCGGCCGCGAGGAGGGCGCCGGTCGTGAGCCCGGCGCCGGTGACA
>NZ_JACYTW010000060.1:0-21214 GCF_014841395.1 Plantibacter sp. CFBP 13570
CGGGCCGGCGCCGTGATCGTCGACCACGGACTGCAACCGGGCTCGGCGGACGTCGCGGCGCGTGCCGCGGACCAGGCGCGCGCCCTCGGGCTCGACCCCGTCCTCGTCCGGGTCGTCGAGGTGGGCTCCGAGGGTGGACCGGAGGCCGCGGCACGGGCGGCCCGGTACACCGCACTCGACGCCGCGCGAGTCGAGGTCGGCGCGTCCCTGGTGCTGCTCGCGCACACCCTCGACGACCAGGCGGAGACCGTCCTCCTCGGCCTCGCTCGCGGGTCCGGAACCGGCAGCCTCCAGGGGATGGCGCCCGTCTCCGGTGCGCTCCTCCGACCCCTGCTCGGGATCCGGCGTTCCCAGACCCGCGAGGCGTGCGCTGCCGAAGGACTCGAACCGTGGCACGACCCGCACAACACCGACGACGCCTACGCGCGGGTCCGGGTCCGGGAACGGGTCCTGCCGGTGCTCGAGGCGGAGCTCGGGCCGGGGATCGCCGAGGCCCTCGCCCGCACCGCCGACGCCGCCCGGGAGGACGCGGAAGCGTTCGAGGAGATGATCGAGGAGACCATCGAGGAGCTCGTCGAGCACGCCGAGGCCGGGATCTCCGTCAGTGCCGGCGCACTCGCGGCCAACCCTGCAGCGCTCCGCCAGCGGATCATCCGGCACATCGTGCAGAGCGAGTTCGGCGTCTCGCTCACGCGGTCGCAGACGATCGAGGTCGCGCGGCTCGTCACCGATTGGGCGGGCCAGGGTCCGATCGATCTGCCCGGCCTGACGGCGTCCCGACACGCGGGACGCATCGTCTTCGCGGCCCGCTGACCGCCGGGCTCTTCGAGCAGGAGGCGCACGGGCTTCCGGGTCATCTCGCATACACTCGACGCATGGAGCAGAGCGACATTTCCGACGACCTCACGACCATCCTCGTCACCGAGCAGGAGATCCGCGACAAGCTCGCCGAACTCGCCCGGCAGATCGAGACCGACTACGCCGGGAAGGACGTCCTGCTCGTCGGCGTGCTGAAGGGTGCGGTCATGGTCATGGCCGACCTCGCGCGCGAACTCCGCATCCCGCTCTCGATGGACTGGATGGCCGTCAGCTCGTACGGTGCCGGCACGAAGTCGAGCGGTGTCGTCCAGATCCGCAAGGACCTCGACGCCGACCTCACGGGCCGCCACGTCCTGATCGTCGAGGACATCATCGACTCCGGCCTCACCCTCTCCTGGCTGCTCGAGAACTTCGCCTCGCGCGGAGCCGCGTCCATCGAGGTCTGCGCGCTCCTCCGCAAGCCCGAGGCCGCCAAGGTGCACGTCGAGTGCAAGTACGTCGGTTTCGACATCCCGAACGACTTCGTCGTCGGGTACGGTCTCGACTTCGACGAGAAGTACCGTAACCTCCGCGACGTCGGCGTCCTCGCCCCGCACGTCTACGCCTGAACCACTCCACCGACCTCACACCGCACCCCCGTTAAGCCCACGGCAAACACAGGGGAGGCATCCAGCGGCGAGGGGGTAGCCTGATTTCCGACGCGGCTCCGCCCGTCGACCCCTCCTGCAGAAAGGGAACGGGCCAGCCCCGGCCTCTCAACTTATGAACGTCAAGCGTCTCTTCAAGGGTCCCATCCCGTACCTCATCATCGCCGCCCTGGTCTTCTGGATCGGCATCAGCCTGATGAGCATGAACGGCTTCCGTGAGGTCTCCACGCAAGAGGGTCTCGCCTTCCTCGAGAAGGGTCAGGTCAAGGAGGCCGTCATCACCGACGGCGACCAGCGAGTCGACCTCACGCTGACGAAGGCGGACGACGAGTTCGGCAAGCAGGTGCAGTTCTACTACGTCGGCGCCCGTGCGGCCGACGTGGTCGAGGCCGTCGACGCCGCAGACCCGTCCGGTGGCTACAACGACAAGGTGCCCCAGCCGAGCTGGCTCCTGTCGATGCTCGGACTCCTCCTCCCGCTGCTCCTCATCGGTGTCTTCTTCTGGCTGATGCTCTCCGGCATGCAGGGCGGCGGCAACAAGGTCATGCAGTTCGGCAAGTCGAAGGCGAAGCTCGTCTCGAAGGAGTCGCCGAAGGTGACCTTCGACGACGTCGCCGGTGCCGACGAGGCGATCGAGGAGCTCGAGGAGATCAAGGACTTCCTCAAGGAGCCCGCGAAGTTCCAGGCCGTCGGTGCGCGCATCCCGAAGGGCGTCCTGCTGTACGGCCCTCCCGGAACGGGCAAGACGCTCCTCGCCCGCGCCGTCGCCGGTGAAGCCGGCGTGCCGTTCTACTCGATCTCCGGTTCCGACTTCGTCGAGATGTTCGTCGGTGTCGGTGCGAGCCGCGTCCGCGACCTCTTCCAGCAGGCCAAGGAGAACTCGCCCGCGATCATCTTCGTCGACGAGATCGACGCCGTCGGTCGCCACCGCGGTGCAGGCATGGGCGGCGGACACGACGAGCGCGAGCAGACCCTCAACCAGCTGCTCGTCGAGATGGACGGCTTCGACGTCAAGACGAACGTCATCCTGATCGCCGCGACCAACCGCCCCGACATCCTCGACCCCGCGCTCCTGCGCCCGGGTCGCTTCGACCGCCAGATCGGCGTCGACGCCCCCGATCTCGCAGGCCGAAAGAAGATCCTCGAGGTGCACGGCAAGGGCAAGCCGCTCGCCGCGAGCGTCGACCTCGAGGTCGTCGCCCGCAAGTCGCCCGGGTTCACCGGTGCCGACCTCGCCAACGTCCTCAACGAGGCCGCGCTGCTCACGGCGCGCTCCAACGCCCAGCTGATCGACAACCGCGCTCTCGACGAGGCCATCGACCGCGTCATCGCCGGCCCGCAGCGCCGCACGCGCGTCATGCGCGAGCAGGAGAAGCTCATCACCGCCTACCACGAGGGCGGGCACGCGCTCGCTGCGGCGGCGATGAACAACACCGACCCGGTCACGAAGGTCACGATCCTCCCGCGCGGCCGTGCCCTCGGCTACACGATGGTCCTGCCCCTCGAAGACAAGTACTCCGTCACGCGCAACGAGCTGCTCGACCAGCTCGCCTACGCGATGGGCGGCCGCGTCGCCGAGGAGCTCGTGTTCCACGACCCGACCACGGGTGCGTCGAACGACATCGAGAAGGCCACGGGCATCGCTCGCAAGATGGTCACCGAGTACGGCATGACCACCGATGTCGGTGCCGTCAAGCTCGGGCAGTCCTCGGGTGAGATGTTCCTCGGCCGCGACATGGGCCACCAGCGCGACTACTCGGAGGAGATCGCGCAGCGGGTCGACGCCCAGGTCCGCGAGCTCATCGAGGCCGCACACGACGAAGCCTGGCAGGTCATCACGACCAACCGGGCCGTGCTCGACCGCCTCGCCGCCGAGCTGATGGAGAAGGAGACCCTCGACCACAACCAGCTGGCCGAGATCTTCAAGGACGTCAAGAAGCTCCCGCCGCGCCCCGTCTGGCTGTCCAGCAAGAAGCGTCCCGTCGGGTCGGGTTCGGCCGTCGGTTCCGCGTCCTTCACAGCACCCATCGACTCCGGTGCGGCAGACGGCGGTGTGAGCTCGGAGCCCGAGCCCGAGGCTCCCGTGAAGCCCAAGCGCACCCGCGCGACGAAGCCGCGACCGGCGACCGCCTAGCCCGCATGACCCACGGCGAGCACACCGCGGACGACGCGGTCGCAGCCGCGCAGGCCGTGCCCGATCAGGGCTCGGCCTCGCGGTCGTCCGTGGACCGCGAGCGGATCGCCGCAGCGATCCTCGAGATCCTCGAGGCGATCGGCGAGGACCCCTCCCGCGACGGCCTCGCCGACACCCCGACGCGTGTCGCCGATGCGTACGCCGAGTTCTTCGGTGGCGTCGGTCAGGACGCCGGTGTGCACCTGGCGCGCCCCATCCCGATCGAGGAGGGCGCGACCAGCGACGCCGTGCTCGTCCGCGACATCGCCTTCCGTTCCGTCTGCGAGCACCACCTGCTCCCTTTCCTCGGCACGGCGCACATCGCCTACCTGCCCGACGAACTCGTCATCGGACTCGGTGCCCTGCCGAAGCTCGTCGACACACTCGCCTCGCGCCCGCAGGTCCAGGAGCGCCTCAGCGAGCAGATCGCCGACACCCTCGTCGAACGGCTCGCGCCCCGTGGCGTCCTCGTCGTGCTCCAGGCCGCACACGGCTGCGTCTCGATGCGCGGGTCACGCCAGCTGACGAGCACCACCGTCACCATCGCCAGCCGTGGAGCCCTGGCCGATCCGGCTGCACGGGCCGAGCTGATGGTCCTGATCGGCGCGTCCGCCGACCAGGCGGGGTGATCGCATGTTCCAGATCATGGGCGTCGTCAACGTCACCCCCGACTCGTTCAGCGACGGCGGCCGGTACCTCGACGTCGACGACGCCGTCGCCCACGGGCTCGAGCTCATCGCGGCCGGCGCGACCATCATCGACGTCGGCGGCGAATCGACGCGGCCCGGTGCCGCCCGGGTCGACACTCGCGAGGAGCAGCACCGGGTCGCACCCGTCATCGCGGCGCTGGCCGCCGCTGGTGCGCGAGTGAGCATCGACACGATGAACGCGGAGACCGCCCGTGCCGCGGCCGACGCCGGTGCCTCGATCATCAACGACGTCTCCGGTGGCCTCGCCGACGACCGCATGCCGGGCGTCATGGCGGCGTCCGGTCTCGACTGCGTCATCAGCCATTGGCGCGGGCACTCGGCCGACATGGCGAGCCGCGCCACGTACACCGACGCCGCGGTCGACGTCGCTCAGGAGCTCGACGATCGGGTGACGACCCTCCGCGGTCAGGGCGTCGACCCCGGTCGGATCGTCGTCGATCCCGGCCTCGGGTTCTCCAAGCACGCCGAGCACAACTGGCGCATCCTCGCCCGACTCGACCTGCTGCGCGAGCTCGGGTACCCGGTGCTGGTGGGCGCGTCCCGCAAGCGGTTCATCGGAGCGCTCCTCCCCGAGGACGCACCGATGGAGGCGCGCGACCTGCCGAGCGCCGTGGTGAGTGTGCTGGCCGCGCAGGCCGGAGCCTGGGGTGTGCGCGTCCACGACGTCGCCGCCACCAGACTCGCTCTCGATACCCTCGATGCATGGCAAGGTGGAGCCGATGACTGATTCGATCACCCTCACGGGCCTGCGGGCGTTCGCGCACCACGGCGTCTTCGACTTCGAGCGCGAGGCCGGACAGGAGTTCGTCATCGACGTCACCGTGTCGCTGGACCTCCGCCCGGCCGCCGGCGGCGACGAGCTCGGCGCGACCATGCACTACGGGGAGCTCGCCGAGGCGGTCGTCGCGGCCGTGGAGCGCGACCCGGTCGACCTCATCGAGACTGTGGCCGAGCGCATCGCCGACGTGGTGCTCGCGAACGAACGCGCGGAAGCGGTCCGGGTCACGGTGCACAAGCCGAGCGCGCCGATCACCGTGCCCTTCGCGGACGTGGCGGTGACGATCGAGCGAACCCAGGCCGATCGCACCCAGGCCGGGCGGGCCGTCTGATGGTCTCGCGCACACCGATCCACGACCCAGCCCGTCGGCCGGGGCCACCGAAGCCCCGTGCCGTCTGGGCCGTCGTGGCCATCGGGGCGAACCTGGGGGACCGCCGGGCGACGATCGCACAGGCGGTGGACGACCTCGCCGCCGTCGACGGGGTGCTCGAGGTGCGGCCGTCGCCGCTCGTCTCGAGCGCGGCCGTCAAGCTGTCCGGCGTCGACGAGTCGGCTCCCGCCTACCTCAATGGTGTCGCGGCCGTCCGCACCCGCCTCCAGCCGCACGCGCTCCTCGACGAACTCCAGCGGATCGAACTCGCGCACGGCCGCGTCCGCGAGGAGCGCTGGGGCGATCGGACGCTCGACCTCGACCTCATCGCCTACGACGACGAGACGATCGACGACGAACGCCTGACGGTCCCGCACCCGCGAGCCGCCGAGCGCGGGTTCGTCGTCGTGCCCTGGCTGCTCCTCGACCCCGACGCGACGCTGCCCGGCGTCGGCCGCCTCGACACCCTCGCGGCCGCCAAGGACGGCTCCGTGGTCCCGGACGACGGCACGCAGCCGTGACCCGCACCACCGCGACACCGCTCATCGTCCTCGCTGGGGTGGGCGTCGTCGTCGGCTTCCTCGTCGAAGTCGCGATGGTCTCCGGTGGACGCGCGTCGATCATCCCGCCCGTCACCCTCGGGGTCTCGCTCGTGGCGGTCGCGATCATCCTCATCGCCCTGTCCTGGCCGATCCGCCGCAGCACGACCGGTCGCGCCACCCGGCGGATCGATCCGTTCCGCGCCATGCGGGTCGCCGCGCTCGCGAAGGCCTCGAGCCATGCGGGCTCCCTGGTGGCCGGGGCGACCGTCGGGATCCTGCTCTTCGTCCTGACCCGCCCGATCCTGCCCGCGATAGGCTCGTTGTGGCTGGTGATCGCGTCCATCGTGGGATCCGTCGCACTCGTCGTCGCCGCCTTGGTGGCCGAGTGGTTCTGCACCGTTCCGAAGGATGATGATGACGACGCCGCACCCGGGGGAGCCCCGTCCCACACCTGATCAGCCCGCTGAACGGCCGCTGATCGAGACGCCGCTGGAGGAGCTGTCGTCGCCGGAGACGGTCCACGCCGGCCCCGCGGAGCAGAGCGGCAAGCGGCTCGAACTGCCTGATGCCGAGTGGCGCCGCGTGAGTCGCAAGCTCATCGCCGTCGAGTTCATCTCCGAGGGCGCCGGCCTCGTGCTCGTCACGGCGGCCGTGGTCTTCGTCGCGCTCGTCTGGGACTGGACCTGGATCTGGTGGCCGTTCGCCGCCTTCGCCGTGATCTCCCTGATCGCCGCCGCGTTCATCCCGCGCCGCATCCGATCGATCGGGTATCAGCTGCGCGCGGACGATCTGTTGTTCCGCCGGGGGATCATGTGGCAGCGCTTCGTCGCCGTGCCGTACGGGCGCATGCAGCTCGTCGACATCAACCGCGGACCCCTCTCGCGGGCGTTCGGCCTCGCCGACCTCAAGTTCGTGACCGCCTCCGCCTCGACCGGAGTGGTGATCAACGGGTTGCCGGAAGCCGAAGCCGAGGGGCTGCGCGACCATCTGGTCGCCGTGGCGGAGAGCCGGCGGACCGGACTGTGAGCGAGCACCAGGCGGCAGGACCGCCGGAGCGGTTCGAAGCTCCGGCCGCGGGTCCTCGGGTGAAGCCGACGGCCGAGGCGATCGTCCCACGGGTGGCCGGACAGAGTCTCGTCGACGGGCAGTGGCACCGGCTGCACCCGGCGACGCCGTTGCTGCGCGGCGGGATCGCGTTCGTCGCCATCCTCGGCATCGTCATCGCGAACCTCCGCGAGCGCCTCATCGAGTTCTTCATCCCCGCTCCGGGCATGGAGCAGCCGACCGACCCGATCGACTACATCCTCAACCACGGCTTCGTCGGGTGGGTGCTGCTCGCGATCGCCGTCGGGCTCATCGTGGTGATCGCCGTGTTCTGGTTCTCATGGCGCATGCACACCTTCCGGGTCACCGACGAGGCGGTGGAGGTGCGCAGCGGGATCCTGTTCCGCACGAACCGCAAAGCCAAGCTCGACCGCATCCAGGGCGTCTCCATCGAGAAGCCGCTCCTCGCCAGGCTCATCGGGGCCTCGCGCATCAACGTGAGCGTCGCTGGCCAGGACGCGAACGTCAAACTCGAGTACCTGTACGGTGCCGACGCCGACGGCCTCCGCCGGGACGTCCTCACGCTCGCGAGCGGGGTGAAGCTCGCCGAACGCCGGCAGACCACCGCAGCCGGCGACCCGGTCGACCCGGTCCTGCCGCCGCAATCGGCGCCCGACGGTGCCGGTGGGGTGTCCCGGTTCGTCACCGAGCGCGTCGACGACTTCATCTCGCCCGAACTCGACCCGGACGAGGCGGTGCCGGACTCCGTCGTGCGCCTGACGCTCGGACGCCTGGTTGGGTCCGCGCTGCTCAGCCCGTTCACCGTGATCGTCCTGATCTCGGTCGTGGTCGGTGTCGTGCTCCTCGTCAACGGGCTGGACTGGGCCTGGTTCTGGCTCGTCCCGATGGTGCTGAGTCTCGGGGCCTTCCTCTGGTCGAGCGTGACGAAGTCGCTGCGCTACAGCATCGCCGCGACGCCCTCGGGCGTCCGCATCGGCTTCGGGCTCTTCTCGACGACCAACGACACCGTCCCGCCCGGCCGGATCCACGCGATCGAGGTGTCGCAGCCCATCATCTGGCGCCCGTTCGGCTGGTGGCGGGTCCGGATCAACAAGGCCGGCCTGTCACTGGAGCAGGCTGCTCGCGGTGCGACGAGCAACACGGTGTTGCCGGTCGGGTCGCTCGTGGACGCCGCCCAGGTCGTGGAGCTGATGCTCGCGGGCCGCATCGACGGCAGCGCCTGGGCGCCCCTGCAGTCGGCCCTCGCCACGCGCGACGGCGTCGGTTTCGTGGGTTCGCCCCGCCGCTCGCGATGGATCAACTGGTTCTCGTGGCGTCGTACCGGCTACGCCCTGCGCGACGGGATGCTGCTGTTCCGGCAGGGGGTGGTCTGGCGCAAACTCCACATCCTCCCGCTCGCACGCCTGCAGAGCCTCCGGATCGACCAGGGACCGCTCCTGCGCGCGCTCGATCTCGCCTCCGCGACCGCGCACACGGTCCCCGGTCCGGTGATCGCCAAGCTCCCGGCCATGGCCCGCGACGAGGCGGTGCGGATGTTCGACGCGGCGTCGGCGGCGATCGTGGTCGCGCAGTCGACCGACCGCAGTCACCGGTGGGCGAGCTTCGACCCCGAGCACCAGCCGTCCGAGGCGCAGGCGACGGCGCCCTACCTCGATGAGCCGGTGGCGCAGTCGGATACCCAGCCGACGACGCAGGCGGACACCGAGCCGTGGCAGGAGCAGAGCCCGGCACCGTCCGTGCCGCTCCCGACGACCGACCAGGACCGGAGGACCACGTGAGCGCGGAACGACGGAGCGCCAGGCTCGGCGTCGGGATCATCGGGAGTGGTCGCGTCGGCCCGGTCATCGGAGCGGCGCTCGGGGGAGCCGGACACGCGATCGTCGGCATCACCGCGGTGTCGGAGGAGAGCCTCGAACGGGCGAACGCCCTGTTGCCGGATGTGCCGGTGCTCGATCCGACCGAGGTGGTCGAGCGGAGCGAACTCGTCGTCATCGCCGTACCCGATGCGCAACTCGCGTCGTTGGTCGAAGGGCTCGCGGCGGTCGGTGCGTGGCAGCCGGGTCAGCTCGTCGCGCACACCTCGGCTCGGTTCGGGACGGCGGTGCTCGCTCCGGCAGCGCGCGCCGGTGCCATCCCGTTGGCGTTGCACCCCGCGATGGTGTTCACCGGGACGAGCCTCGACCTCGCCCGGCTCCACGAGACGTCGTTCGCTGTGACCGCACCGGCCCCCGTCCAACCGATCGGGCAGGCGCTCGTGGTCGAGATGGGCGCGGAGCCCGTGATCATCGCCGAGGCCGATCGTGCGGCCTACGCCGAAGCGGTGGAGACGGCCGCGAGCTTCTCCCGCGCGGTCGTGCAGCAGTCGACGGCTCTGCTCCAGGACATCGGCGTGGAGAACGCCGGCGGGTTCCTGTCGTCGCTCGTGCGGTCGTCGGTCGACGAGGCGCTGCGCGGTGCGACCACGCCCGACGTCGACGAGCTGCTCTAGCCGGGTGGACGGACCGCCGCCCGCCCACCCGAGTCCGGGCAGGCGGGCGGATCCGAGTCAGCGGACCCGTGTCAGCGGCTGCGGCGGCGACGGATCAGCGCGTCCACGGCGAGTCGGCCCGGGCCGGCGAGCGTGAGCGCGAGCGACGCGAGCGCGAGCAGCATGACGTACTCGAAGCCACCGTCGGCGGCGTAGAACCCCGCCGGCAGGTGCACGAGCACCATCGCCACGGCCATCGTCACCGCGAGCAGGGCGCCCACGATGCGCGTGCCGAGGCCGACGATGAGCAGCAGGCCACCGACCACCTCGAGACCGGCGACGACGACCGCCGCGACCTCTGGAGCCGGGATGCCCAGCCCGGCGAACCCGGAGGCGACGCCCGGGATGGAGTCGACGAGGAACTTCTGGAGCCCGTGCGCGATGAACACCACGCCGAGGGCCAGGCGCAGGAGGAGGAGACCAGCGTCGATCCCCGCCTGTCCGCGCGGCGCGGCGGGGGAGGCCGGTACCGGTGGGACGGTGGTGGCTTCGCGGTGGTCGGTGTGCTGGTGGTCGGAGAGCGTCGTCATGACGAGCCTTTCGAGTTCGTTTCCGGCGTCGGTGCCCCCGATCGGGACTCCTGTCCTTCGAGCCAAGCACGGCCCGGGTACCCGGCGATGTCCTCCGAATGGTTGTTCGCAGACCCTTGTCAGGGCGTCGATAGCCGGTTCATAGGAAACCGGCCGTGCGCGCGGCCCGCACGGTCCCCGGTAAACTCCAGTGACCGCACGAGGAGAATCCCACCGCATGACTGACACGACGCCAGAGCCGATCGACGACGCAGCAGAGCAGGCAGAGCTCTCCGAGCAGAAGGCCGTCCGGCTCGCGAAGCGCCAGCGCCTCATCGACGAGGCGACGTCGGGTGCCGGTGGCGCCTACCCCGTCACCCTCCCCATCACCGACACGATCCCGGCGGTGCGCGCCCGCTTCGGTGAGCTCCAGCCCGACGAGGCGACGGGCGTCACGGTCGGCGTCGCAGGCCGCGTCGTGCACCTGCGCAACACCGGCAAGCTCTGCTTCGCCAGCCTGCAGTCGGGCGACGGCAGCCGCATCCAGGCGATGGTGAGCCTCGCCAGCGTCGGCGACGAACAGCTCGCCGCTTGGAAGGAACTCGTCGATCTCGGCGACCACGTCTTCGTCTCCGGCGAGGTCATCTCCAGCCGCCGCGGCGAACTGTCGATCATGGTGGCCGAGTGGACCATCGCGGCGAAGGCGATTCTGCCCCTGCCGAACCTCCACAACGAGCTGAACGAGGAGACGCGGGTCCGGAGCCGGTACCTCGACCTCATCGCCCGCGACCAGGCGCGCAAGAACGTGCTCGACCGGGCCAAGACGGTGGCCAGCCTCCGCCAGACCTTCACCGAGCGCGACTTCGTCGAGGTCGAGACGCCGATGCTCCAGGTCATGCACGGTGGAGCCTCGGCCCGCCCCTTCGTCACCCACTCGAACGCGTTCGACACCGAGCTCTACCTGCGCATCGCGCCCGAGCTGTACCTGAAGCGCGCCGTCGTCGGCGGCATCGACCACGTCTACGAGATCAACCGCAACTTCCGCAACGAGGGCGCCGACTCCACGCACAGCCCCGAGTTCGCCATGCTCGAGGCGTACGAGGCCTACGGCGACTACGGCACCATGGCCGACCTCACGCAGACCCTCATTCAGAACGCCGCGCTCGCGACGAGCGGGAGCCACGTCGTCACCTGGGCCGACGGCACGGAGTTCGACCTCGGTGGCGAGTGGGACCGCATCTCGATGTTCGAGAGCCTCTCCGCCGCCGCTGGTGTCGAGATCACGCCGCAGACGCCGATCGAGGAACTCAAGGCGCTCGCCGAGCGTGAGGGCGTCGAGGTCCCGCACCCCATCCACGGCAAGTACGTCGAGGAGCTGTGGGAGCACTTCGTCAAGGGTGGCCTCGAGCGCCCGACCTTCGTCATGGACTTCCCGGTCGACACGAGCCCGCTCGTGCGCGCCCATCGCTCCATCGCTGGCGCGGTCGAGAAGTGGGACCTCTACGTCCGCGGCTTCGAGCTCGCCACCGGCTACTCCGAGCTCGTCGACCCGGTCGTGCAGCGCGAACGCTTCATCGAGCAGGCGAAGCTCGCCGCACAGGGCGACGTCGAGGCCATGCGTCTCGACGAGGAGTTCCTGCGGGCGCTCGAGTTCGGGATGCCGCCGTCCGGAGGCATGGGGATGGGCATCGACCGACTCCTCATGGCGCTGACCGGTCTCGGCATCCGCGAGACGATCCTCTTCCCCCTGGTCAAGTAGCGGCCACCCGGCAGCACGACCACCGACAGTCAGGCGCGACGATGAGCATGATGGACCCCGGCGACCACCAGGACCCGAAGAAACAGGGGCCGACGACGGCGCGCATCACCATCTGGATCGTGGTCGGCGGGATCGGCCTGTACCTCGTCGTCAGCGGCTTGTGGGGCGCCCTCGCCGGAGGCTCCTGAGGCCGCTGCGCGCTCGTTCGGCATCGGGCGACCACTTCGTTCCGGTCCCTGAGCGAATCCTCCGGTCCCTGAGCGAATCCTCCGGTCCCTGAGCGAATCCTCCGGTCCCTGAGCGAACCCTCCGGTCCCTGAGCCTGTCGAAGGGCGGTACGATTGACGAGTGATCGAAGACTACTGGCTCAACGCGCTCTGGTCGCTGCTGCCCACCGTGGTCGTCGGCATCATCTTCTGGGTCGTCATGCGCGCCATCCTGCGGTCCGACCGCAACGAGCGCAAGGCGTACGCGCAGGTCGAGGCGGAGCAGCGCGCGAAGCTGGGTCTCCCGCCGGTCGAGCCCTCCGGCCCTCGCGAGGTCTGACCCGCCCGTATCACGTGGCGATGTCACCCCACAGCTGTCCGGCATGGTCAGTAGGCTGGAGCCTCGGCAGCTGAGCGGATGGGCGACATGACGATCGAGTTCTCCTGGAACTGGCTGGGCATCACGGCCCTCGTCCTGGACTTCATCATCCGTGTCATCGCGGTGATCGTCGTCCCGCGCAACCGGCGCCCCACCGCCGGGATGGCCTGGCTGCTCGCGATCTTCCTCATCCCGTATGTCGGCGTCATCGCCTTCCTCCTCATCGGCAACCCGAAACTGCCGCGGGTGCGCCGGCGGAAGCAGTACGACATCAACGTCTACATCCGCCAGACGACCCGCGACCTCGTCAAGGCGAACCTGACGTCGAACGCCCCGGCCTGGTTCCGGTCGGTCGTGACGCTCAACCGCAACCTCGGGTCGATGCCGCTGCAGGGCGGGAACACCGCGAGTCTCATCGGTGACTACGAGGCCTCGCTCCATGCCATGGCCGACGAGGTCGACCGTGCCGAGCAGTTCGTGCACGTCGAGTTCTACATCCTCACCTGCGACCGCACCACGAAGCCGTTCTTCGACGCGCTCGAGCGCGCAGTGGCCCGCGGCGTCACGGTCCGGGTGCTGCTCGACCATTTCGCGAGCTGGCGGACCCCCGACTACAAGCACACGCTGAAACGCCTCACCGCGATGGGTGCCCAGTGGGCGCTCATGCTCCCGCTCCAACCGTTCAAGGGCAAGTTCCAACGTCCCGACCTCCGGAACCACCGCAAGATGGTGATCGTCGACGGCGCGGTCGCGTTCATGGGCTCGCAGAACATGATCGACCGGAGTTACAACAAGCCGGGCAACATCAAGCGGGGTCTCCAGTGGCAGGAGCTCATGACGCGGGTGGAGGGCCCCGGGGTCGCGGGGATCAACACGATCTTCCTGAGCGACTGGTACAGCGAGACGGGCGACGTGCTCTCCCACGAGGTCGGCCTGCTCGAGGCCCGACCGGTGGGCGACCTCGAGCTGCAGGTCGTGCCGAGCGGGCCGGGGTTCGACGGCGACAACAACCTCAAGCTGTTCCTCACGCTCATCTACGCGGCGCAGCGGCGCATCGTCATCACGAGTCCGTACTTCGTGCCTGACGAGTCGTTGCTCGCAGCGGTCACGACGGCGGTCCAGCGTGGTGTGCCGGTCGACCTGTTCGTCTCGGAGATTGGCGACCAGGCGATGGTGTGGCACGCGCAGCGCTCCTACTACGAGGCGCTCCTGCGAGCCGGCGTGCGGATCTTCCAGTACCCGGCGCCGTACATCCTGCACGCGAAGCATTTCACGATCGACGACGACGTCGCCGTGATCGGGTCGAGCAACATGGACATGCGTTCCTTCGGTCTGAACCTGGAGGTCTCGCTCATGGTCCGCGGGCGCGAGTTCGTCCAGGAGATGCGCGGCGTCGAGGACGGGTACCGGGAGATCAGCAAAGAGCTGACGCTCGCGGAATGGTTGAAGCAGCCCCTCCGGTCGACCGTGCTCGACAACCTCGCCAGATTGACGTCAGCGCTGCAGTAACTGATATGTGTCGTTTCCAACAGATATATCTGTCTGATATTCTCGCAGGGTTCACCCCCTCGAGAAAGCGACTCCATGTCACTTCTGTTCTCCCCGCCACGCGCACTCGCGGCCTGCACTGCCGTTGCGGCAGCAGCTGTGATCGGCTTCGGCGCGATCGTGCCTGCGTCGGCCGCGACCGATCCGCCGACGACCGACGACACCTCGTCGGCGTCTCCCGAGGCGCCGGCGGCGCCCGACGCTGAGCCCGCGGCTCCGACGGCGGTCGTGCCCGACGCGGGACCGCTGACCCTGTTGACCAAGCTGCAGCGCACCGTCACCGGTACAGCGCCCTTCGACGACGATGCAGGGCCCGGTCGAGACACCAGCGGCGAGGATCTCATCGTCCGCTCGCACGACACCGTCTCGTACCGGATCGAGGTCCAGGTGAACGGCACGGCTCAGGACGGCGTGGTGACGATCCGTCAGGAGCTCCCTTCGGGCATGACCTGGCCTGCCGTCGGGTCGCTGCCCGGCTACTGTGGCGACGGTTCGGTCGTGAGCGACGATGCGCGCACCGTCGACTGCGTCGTGCACGAGGTCGCACCGAACTCCGTGTCGACCTACGACCTGATCGCCTCCGCCAGCACGGCACTGCCCGACGGAACCGTCCTGCCGGCTCCGGCGGACGCCATCCAGGTGTCGGCCGCCGACGCGACGAGCGGGCAGGCCGCGTCTTCGACGGTGACGCCGGACGACCTCGTCATGAGCACGGGTCCCCGCCTCAATCTCGGCGTCAAGCGGCACACCACCGACCAGGTCGCGGTCAACGCGGAGGGGGTCAGGGGGTACCGCGTGTACTTCGACACGTTCCTCGACCTCGCCGACTACAACGCAGCCGGCGGACTCGGCGCACGGGGCCAGTCGGCCATCGTCGGTGACGTGACGTTCGACATCGATCTGTCCGACTTCAGCGACCATGCCGAAGCCGTCGATCTGGCCGGGCAGCGGTGCGCGCTGAACCCCTACGACGGCAATGCGTTCCCGTGGAGCGCCGGCGGTGCGGAGAACACCGTCACCGACTCGGGTACCTGGACGTGCACAGCCGATGCGGCGAACCCGCAGCTGATCCACGTGGTCGTTTCCGGTGCCGACCTCAGCGCGGATCACGTCCCGACGAAGACCGCCTCCGGCGCCAACATCACCACCCGGGGCTACGTCGCGATCGGCAAGTTCGCGGTCTTCGTGCCGCACACCGACGTCCCGTCCGACGGAAGCATCGACGCGCTCGTCACCCTGCGAGACCTCGTCGCGTTCGGCGAGAACGCAGCCGGTGAGCCCATCGCGAACCGTGCGGAGCCGCTGACCGACAACACCGTGACGACGCGCCTCACCCGACGCGTGGGAACGGGCCACAGCACGCGGTATCTCGACAGCGCGTCCAACCTCACCAAGGTCCCCGGCCAGAGCACGGTCGGTTCCGGAGACGGTCCGGTGACCAGCGGGCAGACCTTCGTCGCACATACGGCCGTCATCAACTCCTCGGTGGAGGCGCCGATGACGGGCGCGATCGTGTGTCAGGTCTTCGACCCCAAGACCCAGTTCGTCGCGACCGCGGGTGCCAGCGCGCCTCCGGTCACCGTCCGGGCGAGTGGGGCGGCCGACGGGTTCAATCCGAGTCAGGTCATCGTCGAGTACGGCACGACGCCGGTCGTCGACGCCACCGCCGACGACGAGACCCGCTGGGGCGGCCTCGACGCCGCGACGTGCGACGATTCCGACGACACCTGGACCGCGAACTGGCAGTCGCTCGATCTCGAGGACGTCACGCGGGTGCGCTACCGTCCCGTCGGCGGCGAGTTGTCTGCGGGAGCGCAGTTCAACGGGTCGCTCACGCTGCAGCTCCGCGATGGTCTGCCGGTCGGCGAGACCATCATGGAGACCTACTCCGTGAAGTCCACCTCGATGTACAGCGACGACGCCGATGCGCCGACCCACTGGATCGAGGACGCCTGGTACCACGGGAAGTACAACCCGGTGCAGTCGACGAACAAGGACTTCCCCCGTGGAGACCGCCTCCTCGTCTCAGAGGGGTCCGTCGCCATCGCCAAGCGCGCGATCGCACCCGCCGTCGATGCAGGATCGCCGGCGCACGTCGCCTCAGGAGAACGTGTGCAGTTCGAACTGACCCCGCAGATCGCCAGCAAGTCCGGCCTCGCCGACTCCGCGCGCGACGTCGTCGTGGTCGACCGACTCCCGAAGGGGCTCGCCTTCGACCCTGCAGACGTCTCGTCCGCTCCGGACTCGGTGGTGACCGCGGAGGACGGCACCACCGAGCTCACCTGGTCGTTCGAGCGGATCGACCGCGGGAGCGAGCCCGTCATCACCTACTGGGCCAAGACCGACTCGACGATCGTCGGCGACCTCGTCAATCAGGTCATCGTTTCGAGCTCCGACGACCCCTCGTCGCTCGAGGAGATCCCCGAATCGCCGACGATCTCCGACGCGCACTACTCGCGCCAGACGGTCTCGCTCAGCGCCCCCGGCGGGCTGCGCATCGAGAAGTCGGTGGCACAGCAGGCGGTGGAGTCCGGCGACGACATCGACTACACCGTCGCGTTCGCGAACATGAACGCCGACACCCCGCAGCAGGACGCCTCGTCGATCGACGTGCTGCCGTACGCCGGTGATGCACGCTCCTCCTCCGTCGAGGGTGTGCTGGCAGCAGCGGTCGAGGCGCCGTCCGGTGTCACGGTCCGGTACACGGACGCCGATCCGGCGGCCGTCGCCGCGGCATCCGTCGTCGACGGCAGTGCCGGATACGGCAGGCTCCCGGCCGGTTCGGCCTGGTGCACCGCGTCCGAGCTCGGCGCCGAGGGCTGTGCCACGTCCTTCGCCGACGTCACCGCGATCCGGATGGACGTCGATTCGCTCGCGGCCCTGGAGCGCCTCGAGGTCCGATACACCCTCGTCTCGGAGGGCGCGCCGAGCGGTGCCACCTTCGTGAACGACGCTACCGTCCGCTCGGCGACCCAGACCCTGGGGGCCCGGTCGCCGCTCGTGAGCACCCGTGTGGTGTCGACGTCGATCGGTCAGCGTCTGTGGTGGGACACGAACGAGGACGGTCTCGACAACGACGGCCCGGAGGGGACGCCCGGTGAGGGCGTCGCCGACGTGCCCATGCGCCTGTCCGGAGTCGACAAGTTCGGTGAAGTCGTCGAGGCCGAGACGGGGACCGACTCGACCGGCTCCTACCGGTTCTCGGGTCTCGTGTCCGGTGAATACGCGATCGTCGTGGACGTCCCGGCGAACGCGGGTGTGACCACCTTCCGCGTCGGCGACGACGACCTGCTGAACTCCGCTGTGGACGCCGCTGCGGGCGTGATGGAGGACATCACGATCGTCGATCCCTCACCCACCGGTGCGGACGGTGAGGACCTGACCTGGAACGGTGGGCTGGTCGTCGGAGCCGAGCCCCCGGTTGCGCCCGTGGATCCGCCCGGCATTCCGAAGGTCGACGAAGCTACCGCGAAGACCACCCGCGGCGACCTGGCCGAAACCGGTACGGCCTGGGTGTTCGCGGGGGCCGTGACGGCCGCGCTGCTCCTTGCGATCGGAGCCGGTCTCGTCCTCGCCCGCCGTCGTCGGATGGAGCCTGAGACGACGGCCGAGTGATCCCATCGAAGGGGGTCGACCGCATCGCGGTCGGCCCCCTTCGTCGTGCTCCGGATGTCGCGCCCGTCCCCGACAATCGTCCTGCATCGCAATAAAAGTTGAATATCCCACATATCAGTCGACCAATTTGTGTATCGTGTGACGGCCCCCTCTCCTCCAGAAGGTCGGACCCACGTGAACACCATCCTCTTCCGCAGGGCGCTCGGCGCCCTGTCCATCGTCGCCGTCACCGGCGGCGCCATGCTGCCGGTCACGGCACCGGACACCACCTCGACTCCCGCTGCCGCCTCGACCCAGGCGCTCGGCCTCAACACGTCACTGCAGCGCACCGCCACCGGGAGCGTTCCCTTCGATCCGGCGCCCGGTCCGGGGCTCGACGTCTCACCCGACGACGCGGTGCTGCGGTCCCACGACGCCGTGACGTACACGATCGAGGCGCAGCTGCGCGGTGCCGCCCGCGACAACCGGGTGGTCGTCCGACAGCGGCTGCCCGAAGGGTTGCAGTGGCCCACCGTCGATCAGTTGCCGGGGTACTGCGTCGCCGGATCGACGGTCAGTCCCGATCGCGCCGTCCTCGACTGCGTCCGCTCCGACGTCCTCCCGAACTCCGTGAGCGCCATCGAGCTCACCGCGATGCTCACCACCGCGCCGGCGAACGGCACCGTCATCAGCGCACCGCAGGACGGCATCGAGATCATCGCCGCCGACGCCGCCGACGGGTCCGAGATCCGGGCCAGCACGACCGCACCGGATCTGGTGGTGAGCAGCGGCCCGCGCATCAACGTCGGCGTCCGACGGGGGCCGGTCGTCGACGGCGTGCAGGAGCAGGACGGCACGGTGGGTTGGTACATCGCACACGACACCTACCTCTCGATCACCGATTTCGGCACCGACGAGGGACGCGGCGCTCGCGGATCCGGGAACGTCGTGGGCGACGTCACCTTCGTCATCGATCTCAACGGGTATCCAGCCGGCGCGCGGCTCGCGACCGTCAACCCTGAGGGGAGGCCAGTGCCTCAGAGCTGTCTCACCGGAGCCTTCGACTCCGCGGTCTTCCCGAAGGCGGCGGGCGGAGGCGACGACGCGGTCTCGGATTCCGGGACCTGGACCTGCGAGCCGGCAGCCGACGGCCGCTCCGTCCTCGTCACGGTCAGTGGGGCCGACCTGAGCGGCGACCACATCCCGTCGCGGTCCGCCTCCGGCTCCGCGATCACGGCGCAGGGCTACCTCGCAATTGGACGATTCGGCGTGTTCGTGCCCGAGGACGACGTCCCGGCGAACGGCGCCCTGCCCGTGCGGCTGGACCTCGTCGATCTCCGTGTGACGGGTGTCGCTGCCGACGGGACGCCCCTGCCGAACGTTCCGGAGCCGTTGGCGGACAACGGCGCCACGGCGACGATCGCGCAGCGCACCGGCGGCGGAGACCACGCGAGCCGGTACTCCGACCGCCGGACCGACAACCGCATGGTGCCCGGACAGAGCACGGCCGGCTCCGGCGACGGGCCTGTCGCCGGCGGCCAGCGGTTCGAGCAGACCGTCGCCTGGAACAACACCACGACGAGTGCCTTGACCGGCGCCGTGCTCTGCGCGGTGTTCGACCCGGCCACCCAGCAGGTCGGTGAGCGTCCCGGCGGTGGTGACCCGGCGGAGTTCCGCTCCACGGCCGGGGCCGTGATCGTCGAGTACGGGACGACGCCCAGTGTCGACGCCGCGGCCGACGCCGAGACCCGCCAGTCGCAGATGGATGCGACCACCTGCGACGACGCCGACGACACGTGGATCTCCGACCCGTCACTCGTCGACACCGACGACATCACGAAGGTCCGTCTTCGTCCCGTCGACGGCGAGCTCCCTCCCCGCACGAGCGTGACCCTGTGGGTGCAACTGCAGGCCATACCGGGCCTCGACGTGGGCACCATGATCACCGAGACCTACAGCATCAAGTCCTCCGGCAATGGTCCGGACCGGGAGTCGGCGACCGCCTGGGTCGAGGACGGATGGTGGCACGGCCAGTATCGCGCGTCCGAGGGCAACGCACAGTACCCCCGTGGTGATCAGCTGGTCGCCGCGAACGCGGCGGTCACGCTCAACAAGCGGGCCATCTCGCCGGAGGTCGCGCCTGGCGCGCCGGCACCGATCGCGGCTGGCTCACCCATCACCTTCGAGGTGCGTCCGCAGATCATCACCCCCGACGGGGTGGCCGATCGAGCTGACGCCGTGACGGTCACGGACTCCCTGCCGGCCGGGTTCCTCTTCGACGAGGGTTCGGCGACCCCGGCGGCCACGACCGTGGTCCCGCAGGCGGACGGCAGCACGCTCCTCACCTGGGACCTCGGGCGGATCCGACAGGGAGCCGAGCCAGTGATCGCCTACACCGCGGTCTCGGACCGGTTCTCCGTCGGACAGTTCCTCAATCGTGCGATCGTCGCGAGTCCGGACGACCCGGGGTCCCTGACGGACTTCCCCGCGGAGCCAGGACGACTCGACTCCCACTACTCCTGGCAGTCGATGGTGGTCACCACCCCCTCCGGGCTACAGATCGACAAGCACGTCGCCCGGTCCGTCGTCGAATTCGGCGACGCGGTCGAGGTCGACGTCGTCTTCGGCAACATGAGCGCCGGGGCCGTGCAGCGCGAGGTGCGGATGATCGACGTCCTCCCGTACCCGGGCGACGAACGTGGCTCGACCGGGCAGGGCGTCCTGGCGGGTCCGGCCTCGTCGGACGGAGCGGACCTCCGCTACACGGCGGCGCCCGGTGACGCGGTCGCGAGCCACGTCGACCCCGTCGTCGACGACGGCTTCGGCACCCTGCCGGACGGAGCGCGGTGGTGCGGGGCGGACGAGTTCGGCATGACCGGCTGCCCGGCGTCCATCGCGGAGGCGACCGCGATCGAGGCCACCGTCGCCGAGCTCGCGCCGTTCGCGCCCGTGGTCGTCGCCTACGAGCTGGCGACCACCGGTGCCGCGGTCGACGCGCGGTTCGTGAACGACGCCGTCGTGCACTCCGCGACGCAATCGCTCGGCGCACAATCGCCTCAGGTCGCGGCCCAGTTGGTGAGCTCGGCGCTCGGCGAACGCATCTGGTGGGATCTCGACGCGAACGGGCTCGACGACGACGGGCTCGACGGGACGCCGGGGCCTGGTGTCGCAGACGTCGAGCTCGAACTGACCGGCACCGACAAGCGCGGTGAGCCGGTCACCCGGACCGCCAGGACCGACGCCGACGGACGGTACCGGTTCGACGCGGTCCTCTCCGGTGCATACCGGATCGACGTGCGACTCCCGGACGACCTGGTGGCCGACGCCACGTCGCCTCGGGTCGGCGACGACGATCTCCGGAACTCCGCGATCGACCCTGCGGAGTGGGTCATGCCGGACATCGTGATCGCCGACCCGTCGCCGAGCGGAGCGGACGGCGAGGACCTCCGTTGGAACGGCGGTCTCATCGCGACCAACCCCGGGACCGGCCCGGAGCCGGAACAGCCGGGCGCGACGCCGGGTGCGCCGGAGGGCACGTCCAGCCGGGACACCGCGAGTCCGCTCGCCGTCACCGGCGCCGGGCTCACG
>NZ_JACYTW010000061.1:0-21000 GCF_014841395.1 Plantibacter sp. CFBP 13570
CACTGCAGCCGGAGAGGGTCAGTACTGCGGCCGGACGCCGCGAGCGAACGGATCAGTGCGCACCGCTCAGCCCGCCGACGTCCGTCCTCGGAGCCGGGGGCGCCCGCCCGACCGAACGGTTCGGCGAGCAGCACGGCGCGCGCCCCCGTGTCCGCGATGATCCGGAGCGACTCGGTGAACTGGTCGGCGTCCGGCCCGCGGTGCACGCCGGGGAGTGCGGCGACCAGGCCGCTCGGCACGGTGGTCGCCCGGTAGTCGCGGCGCGGGTCGGCCACACCGAGCCTGACCATCCTCGTGAGGGCGTCCGGGGAGACGCTCGACGGCACCCCGCCGAGGAAGGAGAGGTCGAAGCGGATCGGGTGCTCCGTCGTGTACAGCACCCCCGCGGCGCGCGCCAGGTCCGTCGTCGAGACGTCGACCACCGCACCGTCGAGCGCTACCGAACCACGGGTCCGTGCGCCGTACGACCGACCGAAGACGCTCAGCAGCACCTCCCCTGCACCGGAGTCCGGCGGACCGAACAGCCCGAGCACCTCCCCCGGCGCACAGGCGAAGGACAGGTCGTCGACGACGATCCGTTCAGGGTCCGCCGGGTGGCTCGCGGTCCAGTGTTCGACGGTGAGGCCGGCAGCCGTCACCGATGACGCGACCACCGCGGCACCGTCCGACGTCGATGATCCGCCGGCAACCGGATGGAACGCGTCGACGCCGCCCAGCCCGGCGGCCAAGGCTTCGAGCACCTCGCGTTCACCCTCGTCGGGAGTCAGCCGGATCGAGGGCGACGGGGCACCGCCGACGGCGAGCACATTCGCCGTCGATGCGACCCGCGCGAGCCCGGTGACGGCCCCGGTCGCGAGCAGGATGCCGGGTGCAGGGGCAGCGGTTCGAGGAGCTCGGGCCACCTCGACCATCGCCTGCCGCCAGCGCTCGACCTCGTCCGCTCGAAGGGCGGGGCCGCTGTCGTCGATCACGATGAGCGACGCCTCAGCGGCGACCGCCCGGGCCAGCTCCACGAGCCGACGCTCCACGACCGACAGGGCACCGGCGGAGTCCGCGGGTGACCGGTCGAGCCCGACGATACTCAGGGCACGGTGGATCCGCGCGGCATCGCTCTGCCCCACGGACGACCGGTCGCCGGAGGGTCCTCGGAGGAGCCGCATGACCGTCTCCCGCAGGCCCGCCGCACGCTCGGACCCGAGCAGGACGTTCTCACCGATGGTCTGCGACCAGCTGATGGCCTGCCCGGCCGTGACGACGGCCACCCCGGAGGCGCTCGACGCGGCCCGGGACGACAGCCGCGCCGGCCTGCCGTCGACGAGCACCGTCTCGGAGCCGGACGCCCTGGCCGCGCCGCGCGGTCCGGTGGACGTCCCGGACAACCGCGCGATCAGGTGCCGGAGCGTGGAGACCGGGCCGAGCACGGCGTGCACCGTGCCGACGGGCACCTCGAGCAGCGGCGTGCCGTCCCGCAGGATCGCGAGCGCCGGCGGGACCGACGAGGACTCGCGCTCAGCGGTCGCCTCGCCACCACGCACGGAGGCGAGGGCACCGGCCAGGTCGCCGGTGCTCTCGCCTCCGTGGTGGATGTCCATGCGTCGGATCGATCCGGGTTCCGCTGTCGCGGACCTCGGGATCAGCGTCCGCCGCTGCGGCGCTTGTTGTAGACGTCGAACGCGACGGCCAGCAGCAGCACGAGGCCCTTGACGGCCTGCTGCCACTCGATGCCGAGGCCGATGATCGACATACCGTTGTTCAGCACACCGATGATGAGACCACCGATGATCGCGCCGCCGATGGTACCGACGCCACCCTGCACCGCGGCTCCACCGATGAAGGCCGCGGAGATCGCCTCGAGCTCGAAGCCGTCACCGGCCTTCGGACCGGCGAGGTTCAGGCGGGCCGTGAAGATGAGGCCCGCGAGCGCCGCGAGGAAGCCCATGTTGACGAACAGGAAGAAGTCGACCTTGCGGGTCTTGATGCCGGACAGCTCCGCGGCGTGACGGTTGCCACCGATCGCGTAGATGTGGCGGCCGAAGACCGAGCGGTTCATGACGATGCCGTAGACGAGCACGAGGACGGCCAGCACGATGAGCGTGACCGGGATGCCCTTGTACGCGGCGAGGGCGTACACGAAGAAGCCGATGCCCGCGATGATGAGGACGAGCTTGGCGACGAACCACGGGAACGGCTCGGTGTCCTGGCCGTACTTCTGACGGCCGAGGCGCGTGCGGACCTGCTGCACGACGAGGCCGACGACGGCGATGACGCCGATCCCGAGCGTGAGCGGGTCGATCGGGAAGTCACCGAACACGTCGTTCAGGAAGCCGTTGCCGAGCGCGCGGTACTCCGCCGGGAAGGAACCGATGTTGGCGTTGCCGAGCACCACGAGCGCGAGGCCGCGGAAGATGAGCATGCCGGCCAGCGTCACGATGAACGCCGGGATCCCGACGTAGGCGATCCAGAAGCCCTGCCAGACACCGACGAGCGCGCCGATGGCGAGCGACAGGATGATCGCGATCCACCACGGCATCTGCATCTGCACGGCGAACACACCGGACACCGCACCGACGAAGGCCGCGACGGAACCGACCGACAGGTCGATGTGGCCGGCGATGATGACCATCACCATGCCGATCGCGAGGACGAGGATGTACCCGTTCTGCACGATCAGGTTGGAGATGTTCTGCGGCCGCAGCAGGATGCCGTCGGTGATGACGGCGAAGAACACGACGACGAGCAGGAGGGCGATGAAGATGCCGTTCTTGCCGAGGTCGCTGAGGATGTGGGTCAGCCAGCTCGTGAAGCGGTTGGTGGCCGGGTTGACGAGGCCGCCGGCGGCGGTGCCGTCGCCTGCCGGGACGGTGGGTTTGGTGTCCAGATCGGACATTGCGGTTCTCCTTCGATCCGTCCGCGCCCGCGTCAGCGGGGCTTCTCCATGGTCATGAGTTTGAGGAGCGCTTCGGGGTTCGCTTCCTCGATCGGCAGTTCGCCGGTGATGCGGCCCTCACTGAGGGCGTAGATGCGGTCGCAGATGCCGATGAGCTCGGGGAGCTCGGAGGAGATGACGATGACGCCCTTCCCCTCGGCGGCGAGGCGGTTGATGATCGTGTAGATCTCGTACTTCGCACCGACGTCGATGCCACGGGTGGGCTCATCGAGGATGAGGACGTCGGGGTCGGAGTAGATCCACTTCGAGAGGACGACCTTCTGCTGGTTGCCGCCCGAGAGCTTCCCGGTCTTCGCGAGCACGTTCGGAGCCTTGATGTTCATGCTCTTCCGGTACTCCTCGGCGACCTTGTACTCCTCGTTGTCGTTGACGAGTCCGCCGCGTTCGAGCTTCTTCAGCGAGGCCATCGAGATGTTCCGCTTGATGTCCTCGATGAGGTTGAGGCCGTAGTACTTGCGGTCCTCGGTGGCGTACGCGAGGCCGTTGTCGATCGCCTCCGACACCGTGCGGGTGCGGATCTCGGTGCCGTTCTTGAAGACCTTGCCGCTGATGCGGCTGCCGTACGACTGTCCGAACAGGCTCATCGCGAACTCGGTGCGCCCGGCGCCCATGAGGCCGGCGATGCCGACGATCTCACCGGCGCGGACGTTGAGGTTGACGGCGTCCACCATCACGCGGGTCGGGTCCTGCGGGTGGTGGGCGGTCCAGTCCTCGACGCGCAGGATCTCCTCGCCGATGTTCGGCGTGTGGTCCGGGTAGCGGTGCTCGAGGTCGCGGCCGACCATGTCCTTGATGATGCGCTCTTCGGTGACGTCGTTCTTCACGATCGTCTCGATGGTCTTGCCGTCGCGGATGACCGTGACGGTGTCGGCGACCTTTTTGATCTCGTTGAGCTTGTGGCTGATGATGATCGACGTGATGCCCTGCTCCTTGAGGTGCAGGATCAGGTCGAGCAGGTGGTCGGAGTCCTCGTCGTTCAGCGCGGCGGTCGGCTCGTCGAGGATGAGGAGCTTCACGCGCTTCGAGAGGGCCTTCGCGATCTCGACGAGCTGCTGCTTGCCGACGCCGATCTCGAGGATCTTGGTCGTCGGGTTCTCCCGCAGGCCGACCCGGGCGAGCAGTGCTGCCGCCTCCTGGTTGGTGCGGTTCCAGTCGATGAGGCCGAGCGGCCCCTTCAGCTCGTTGTTGAGGAAGATGTTCTCCGCGATGGAGAGGTAGGGGCTGAGGGCCAGCTCCTGGTGGATGATGACGATGCCCTTGGACTCCGAGTCGCGGATGTCCTTGAACTCCATCGTCTCGCCCTCGAAGACGATGTCGCCCTCGTAGGTGCCGAACGGGTAGACGCCGGACAACACCTTCATGAGCGTCGACTTGCCGGCGCCGTTCTCACCGCAGATGGCGTGCACGGTACCGCGCTGCACATCGAGCGTGACGTTCGAGAGGGCCTTGACGCCGGGGAAGGTCTTGATGATGTTGCGCATCTCGAGGATGCTCGTGGTCTCGCCTGACACCGTGTCTCCTTACAGGTGATCGTCGTTGAACCGGGCCCTCCGACAGGCTCAGGGATCGGAAGTGATTCCGTTCCCTGAGCCTGTCGAAAGGGGTGTTGCAGGACTGACTAGCCCTTGATCTCGTCTTCGGTCCAGTAACCGGAGTCCACGAGGACCTCCTGGATGTTGTCCTTGACGACGATCTGCGACTCGAGGAGGAAGGACGGGACGACCTTCTTGCCGTTGTCGTAGTCCTCGGTGTTGTTGACCTCGGGCTTCTCACCGTTCAGCACGGCGACGGCCATCTTGACGGCTTCGCTCGCCAGCTGGCGGGTGTCCTTGAAGATGGTCGCGTACTGCTCGCCGGACTCGATGGCCTTGACCGAGTCGAGCTCGGCGTCCTGGCCGGAGATGACGGGCCAGCCGTCGCCCACCGAGTAGCCGGCGTCGGTCAGCGCCGAGATGATGCCTCGCGAGATGCCGTCGTAGGGCGACAGGACCGCGTTGACCTTGCTGCCGTCGGAGTAGGTCGACGTGAGGATGTTCTCCATACGCTTCTGCGCGGTCTCACCGTCCCAACGGAGCGTTGCAGCCTGCTCGAAGGAGGTCTGGCCACTGGCGACCTTGAGGGTGCCCGCGTCGATGAACGGCTTCAGGGTGTCCTGAGCGCCGTCCCAGAAGAACGTGGCGTTGTTGTCGTCGGGCGAGCCGGCGAACATCTCGATGTTGAACGGACCGGCGGGTGCGCCCTCGGTGGGCTTGCCCTCGAGGTCGACGAGGCCGAGGCCGTTGAGGACCGAGTTGGCCTGCTGCACGCCGACCTTGTAGTTGTCGAACGATGCGTAGTAGTCGACGTTCTCGCTGTCGCGGATCAGGCGGTCGTAGGCGATGACGGGGATGTCGCCGTCCTTGGCCTCCTGCAGCACGCTCGTGAGCGTGGTGCCGTCGATCGAGGCGATGATCAGGACGGATGCGCCCTTGGTGATCATGTTCTCGATCTGCGAGACCTGGGTGGGGATGTCGTCCTCGGCGTACTGCAGGTCGACCTTGAAGCCCTCCTTCTCCAGCTGCTCCTTGACGGCGTTGCCGTCCTGGATCCAGCGCTCGGAGCTCTTGGTGGGCATCGCGACGCCGACGAGCTTGCCGTCGCCTTCGCCGCCGCCCGATCCGCCGCTTGCGCCGCCGGAGCAGCCGGCGAGCGACACGACCATCGTGCCTGCGGCCAGCGTGGCGAGGAGCATTCTCTTCTTCACTGTGTGGTTCCTTCCCTAGGGAGTTGCTTGGACGTCATTGTCATGCGCAGGTCTGTCGGCTTCGATGTGTCCAGCTCATCGAGGCCGCTCGTCGGCTACGTGGCGTTCGCGGGTGCGGGTGCGGACGCCTCGTCGTGGTGCCGGCGAGGGTGCAGGGAGAGGTGGCCGGCGGAGAGCCGGGCCGAGAGGGAGCTGTGGTCGGATCGATCGGTGCCGTGGATCGGGAGGCGGCTCATCGCCGACCTGCTCGCTCCATTGCGCTTCGTTCCCACGTCGACTTCCTCGTCACTCCGAATGTGACCGTTCACATTGTGTGTCACACGATAGCCCCAGACCTCCACCTGATGTCAAGTCGGGATGGGTCTCATTTTCATAACCGGCGACTGTCGGGGCATGGTCGCGCTCTCAGTGGGCCCGTGCGGGCAGGCCCCAGGGGCGCAGCTACGCCTCGATCGGCGTGCCCGGAACCCGGGGAGGTGCCCGGCCGATCCCAGTGGACGCCTAGAGTTCGGCGTCGATCGCGCGGATGACGTCCCACGCACCGTCCTCGGAGTTCGACAGCACGACGACGTCGATGGCGTCCGCGGCGGTCGGGCCGAAGTAGGTGCGGACGATGCCGCTCGCGCCGGGGTTGACACCGTCGAGGTACATCGATCGCACCTGGCCGTCCTCGTCGACGTCGAACTCGAAGCCGAAGCCGTAGGAGATCTCCTCGTCGACCTCGATCTGCGGGGAGGTGAACTCCTCGGTCAGCTCGGCGGTGAGGATCTTCGCATCGCGGGCGGCGCGCAGGAAGGTGATGAGGTCGGCCGCGGTGGACTGTGCACCGGCGTCCGGGCCGCCGAGCGGCGGGAAGGCGTCGGCGTTCGAGTGCCAGACGCCGTCGTCGTCGACGTCGCCGCCCTCGGCCAGGCCGGGCTCGCCCGTCCGGCGGTCGACGAAGCCCGAGTGGTCCATGCCGAGGAGCGCGAAGACCTGCTGCTCGATGAGCTGGCGGTAGGGCAACCCCGTCACGCCCTCGAGCGCGAGCCCGAGCAGCACGTAGCCCGCGTTGACGTAGTTCGCCTCTTCGCCAGGGGCCGCAAGCGGCTCCTTGTCGGCGAAGAGCGGCAGGAGGTCGGCGGTCTCGCGGATCGACGAGGCCGGGCGCTCGGCCCAGAGGTCGTCGTAGCTCTCGCCGGCGGTCTCGTCGGCGTCGTCGGCGATGCCGGAGGTGTGGGTGAGGAGGTGGAGCAGCTGGACGTCGCGGCGGATGGTGGTGCCGTCGAGGTCGACGTACTCGTGGATCGACTCGTCGAGGTCGATGTGTCCGGCGTCGACCTGCTGGAGCACGGCGGCGGCGGTGAAGAGCTTCGTGATGGACGCCGTGTCGAAGCGGGTGTCAAGCGTGATGGGCTCGTCGCGCTCCCGCGAGGCGAGGCCTCGGGCGGCTTCGAAGAGCGTCTCGTCACCGCGCTTGACGAGCACGACGCCCGAGAAGTCGGTGGCTTCGATGACGCGGGCGACGCTTTCGGTATCCATCCCCCAACGGTACCGTCGCGGACCCCTCCGTGGCTCCACGCACCCCGGGGGACCCGATCCGTCGGGGGCCCGAGGCGTGTGCATAATGGGTGCAGCACGAAATGTGACCGTGCACATCGAGGTCCGAGGAATCCGTGAGCGACGACGCCGAACGGGGGCGAGCCCCCAATATCCGTGATGTCGCGCGCCTGGCCGGGGTCTCCCACCAGACGGTCTCACGAGTGCTCAACAACCACCCGAGCATCCGCGACTCCACCCGCGACCGGGTCCTCGCCGTCATGGACGAGGTCAACTACCGTCCGAACCGGGCGGCCAGGGCACTCGTGACGAGTCGGTCGCGGACCATCGGGGTGCTCGCGAGCCAGCGGTCGCAGTACGGTCCGGCGAGCATGATCCAGGCGATCGAGAACGCGAGCAAGGACGCCGGATACCTCGTCAGCACGGCGAACCTGCCCGACGTCTCCGACGCGTCGATCGTCGCTGCCGTCGAGCATCTGCTCGCGCAGTCGGTGGACGGCATCGTGGTCATCGCGCCGCAGGTCCGGGTGTTCCGGGCGATCGAGGAGCTGCAGGTGCGGGTGCCGTTCATCGCGGTGCAGTCCGGCGGCGACCTCGACGACCACTCGATCGGCGTCGACCAGGTCGCCGGTGGACGATTGGCGACGCGGCACCTCATCGAGCTCGGGCATCGGAACATCTACCACCTCGCCGGCCCGCAGGACTGGATCGAGGCGGAGGCGCGCATGCACGGGTTCCTCGCCGAGATGAGCGCGCAGGACGTGCCGACGACCGCGCCGATCCTCGGTGACTGGACCGCCGACTTCGGGTATCGCGCCGGGATCGAACTCATGCGGGTGCGCGACTTCACGGCGATCTTCTCGTCGAACGACCAGATGGCGCTCGGCCTCATCCACGCGATCCGCGACGAGGGGTACGACGTGCCCCGGGACGTGTCGATCGTGGGGTTCGACGACATCCCGGAAGCACCGCACTTCTGGCCGCCGCTCACGACGGTGCGGCAGGACTTCGACGAGCTGGGGCGTCGTTGTGTCGCGCGATTGCTCGGCAACCTCGAGGTCGACGCCGTCGGGTACCGCGGAACGATCGAGCCGGAACTGATCGTGCGGAAGTCGACGGGTCGCCCGGCCTTCTGACCCCTCGTGGTCGTGTGTGGTGGTGGCGCCAGCGCGGTGCGCTGACGTGAGCGCGGGTCACACGCGTGAGCGCTACCCTCCGGCGACCCGCGCCGACGTCCATGAGCCGCGCCCACGCCGATTCGGGCGATCTCGCGTCAGCGAACCGCGCCGACGCCGGGTGTCCGCGTCTCACGTCAGCGCACCGCGCTGGCCACCAGGCCGACAGCACCCAGGGCGACGATCACCAGGCGGCGGGGTCCGCGATGAGTCGATCGAAGGCGAGTTCCGCGGCACCGATGAGCAGGAGGTCCTGGCCGAGTGCCGCACGCACGATCGCGACGTCCTCGAACGGCGGGACGAGCGCCCGCTCACGGACCGCGTCGTGCAACTCCTCCGATGCCAGTTCGAGCACGATCCCGAGATGCCCACCGAGGACGACGAGTTCGGGGTCGAGGATGTTCACCGTCCCGGCGAGCGCTCGCCCGAGCGTCCTGGCCTGCCGGACGACCTCCTCCCGCATCGCCCCAACCGGATCGGCAGCGATGCCCTCGGCGAGCGCCGCTTCGAGGACCGCGTCGTCCCCGGCGGTGAGGCCGGCGACGTGCAGCAGCTCACTGCGCCGGACGGCGTCTTCGAGCGCGTTGCCGGCGGCCGTCGCCGAGGTGTGACCGAACTCCCCCGCGTACCCGCGCGCACCACCGACGGGTCGACCACCGGCGATGATGCCACCACCGATACCGCTCGCGCCACCGTTCAGGTAGACGAGGTCGTCGATGCCGCGGCCCGCCCCGAAGGTCCGCTCCGCCCGAGCGCCGAGACTCGCGTCGTTGGCAGCGAACACCGCACGACCGGTCGCGGCACGCAGCCGTTCGACCAAGGGCTCGTCCACCCACCCGAGGTGCGGTGCGAGCCGGACGACGCCGTCGGCGTCCCGGACGAGACCGGGGATCGCGAGCCCGATCCCGCCGCCACCGCGCGCTTCGTCGGGCAGGCGGTCGGCGAGTTCCTCGACCAACTCCGCGATGATCGCCGTCGCCTCGGCCGCCGTCGGTGTCGTGTCGACCTCGCGACGCACGCGCTCGAGGACCTCGCCGCCGAGTCGCACGGCCGCCACCGTGATCGCGTCGAGTTCCGGGTTCGCCGCGAAGGCCACGGCTCGCGGGCCGGCTGAAACGAGTGGCGACGGCCGGCCGACACCCTGTCCGCCGACCGGGACCGACTCCGTGACGATGCCGATCGAGGCGAGTTCCGTGACGAGCGCGGCGACCGTGGACCGGTTGAGGCCGGTCGTCCTCGTGAGCGCCGACCGCGACTGCACCCCGCCCTGGTGCACGAGCTCGACGATCCGCCCGAGGTTGCGACGGCGCACCGAGTCGAGTCCGCTCCCCATGCCGGATCCGCCCGCCGGACCCGCCCCGACCGCTGTCGACTCGCTCACACGCACACCCTCTGCTCGATCCCTCCAGTGTTCCCTATCCGGGCACGCGCAGGTTCACCCGCCGTCAGCCGTGGATGGTTGACTGGACGGATGCCCGCCGCCTGGACACTCCGCCCCGCCACCATCGACGACTCGACCTGGATGGCCGAGCTACGCGCCGTCGTCATGCGGCCCGACCTCGAGCGCCTCGGTCGCTACGACGAGACCCGCGTGCGCCAGCGCTTCCTCGACGGATATCGCCCGGAGCACACCTCGGTCATCGAGGTCGACGGCGTCACGGCCGGGCTGGTCGCCCTCCGCCCGGAAGCCGGCGAGCGGTGGGTGGAGCACTTCTATCTGGCGCCCGAGCACCAGGGCGCGGGCCTCGGCACCGCAGTGCTCGCGCGGCTCCTGTCCGATGACGGTGATCCGCGCCCGTTCCGTCTCAACGTGCTGCAGGGCAGCCCGGCCCGCCGCCTTTACGAGCGCCACGGCTTCACGCTCGAACGCGAAGACGAGGTCGACGTCTGGATGGTCCGCCGAGCCTGAACACCCAGCGGCACGGCAACAGGAGATCGGCACCGCAGCAGGACGTCCGGGTGAGGAACGTCCTGCCACCGCGCGGATCTCCTGCCGCGACGCCGACACGGGCTACATGGTGAGCTGCGCGACCCCGGAGCAGCTCACGCGGGCTGGCGGACCGTGGTGACGATGTCGACGAGGTGCGGGTCGGCCGGCGCGGAGCCGAAGCCGAAGCGCACGGGCGGGTCGAGTCTGGCGAGGGTGCCGAGGTCCGCACCGGACCAGCTCGCGGTGGCGGCGGTGATGCGGCGAGCGCCGGTCACGCCGTAGTACTCGCGTCGACCGTTGCCGGCGGAGCCCGCCGTCCGGGCGCCGGGTTGGAGCACGCGGGCGAGGGGGTCGATGGTCTGCAGCCAGACAGGGTTCACGGCCACGGGTTTGGGGACGACCCGCAGCGCCCGGCCGAGCGGCGAGCTCCCGCCGATGCGGAGGGTCGTGTCGAGCGGACCGCCCACGAAGCGGAGCCCGGTCGGCAGGCGCGTCCAGCCGACGGTGCCGATCTCGACGTCGTCGAAGGTGTACGTGGTGGAGATGAAGTCGGCGATCTCCTGCGTCGGCGCGAGCAGCAGGCGTTTGCCGCGGGAGTCCTCGATCATCGCGTCGGCAAAGGAGCCGAACGGCGAGGTGGACCAGAGCCCGAGGACGATGCGGACGCCGCCCGTGGTGCCGTAGCCGGCGATCCTCCCGGAGAAACGAAGGTCGGTTGCGGGCATGGGATCACCCTAGTCGCCCCTCCTGCAGGAGCGTCCGTGAACGGCGGTCCGCGGCCCGGTCGCCGAGCAGGTCGACGGGCGCGGGAGCACCACCCGGTTGACGAGGTCGGCGCGATCCGCTTCCGTGGGAACATGCCGACCTCGCTGCTCCTCCTCGCCGACACCCACCTGCCGAAGCGGGCGAAGGTTCTGCCGGACGCGGTCTGGGCTGCCGTCGACGCAGCGGACGTCGTCGTCCACGCGGGTGACTGGGTCGACGAGGCGACCCTCGACGCCCTCGAGGCCCGGGCCGCCCGCCTGGTCGGTGTCTTCGGCAACAACGACGGCCCCGGACTCCGCGCGCGTCTCCCCGAGGTCGCGCGTTTCGAGGTCGACGGGCTGCGGTTCACCGTCATCCATGAGACGGGGGCGGCGACCGGTCGCGAGCGACGGGCCGACGAGGCCTTCCCCGACACCGACGTCCTCGTCTTCGGACACAGCCACATCCCGTGGGACTCGGTCTCGCCAGCTGGTCTGCGCCTGCTCAACCCTGGCTCGCCGACGGACCGCCGTCGTCAACCGGAGTGCACGATGATGACCGCGCGGGTCACCGACAGCACCCTCACCGACGTCCTCCTCATCCCGGTCGCCCGCTAACCCTCCCCCTGCCCGCGAACTGTCACTCGGCGCTAGTCCGAGCGGCTGGAACTGTGCCGGAGTGACAGTTCGCGGGCCACGGGCGCCGGGCGGGGGACGGTGCTCGTCAGCTCCACGACGCGGTGCTCACGACCGGCGACGATGATCGCCTCCATGATCTCCAACACGTGGAACGCGAGGTCGCCCGAGGCCCGATGCGGTCGGTCCTGCTCGATCGCCTCGGCCAGGTCCGACAGGCCCACCCCGCGCCCGGCGTCGACGAAGCCGGCGCTGTCGGGGACGGCACGCCAGGTGCGGTCGTCGGCCGTCGCGATCTCCACCGGGTCCGAGAACCGGTTCGGGTCGGGCACGGCGACCGTCCCGCCCGTCCCGTAGACCTCGAAGAGCGGCACGCGGCTCGCCCACACCTCGAACGAGACCGTCACGGTCGAGACCACCCCGTTCGCGTGCTCGAGGATCGCGGTGACGTGCGTGTCGACCTCCTCATGCACCGGGATCGGCGTCCCGGCCAGCGCCCCCGTCGCCACCGACCGCTCACGATCCGATCGCGCGACCGCCCCCGACACCCGTACGACGGGACCGAAGAACGACACGAGGCTCGTCAGGTAGTACGGGCCCATGTCGAGGAGCGGCCCGCCTCCCGGCTGGTAGTAGAACGCGGGGGCCGGGTGCCACAGCTCGTGTCCCGGGGCGCTCCAGGCGACGGCTGCGGCGATCGGCCGACCGATGGCGCCGCTGTCGAGCACGGCGAGCGCCGTCTGGACGCCCGACCCGAGGACGGTGTCCGGTGCGCTGCCGACGCGGAGGCCCTTCGCTGCCGCGAGCTCGAGCACCGGTCGCGCCTCGGCGGTCGACAGGGCCAGGGGCTTCTCCCCGTAGACGTGCTTGCCGGCCTCGAGGGCTCGGAGCGCGACCTCGGCGTGCGCGGCCGGGATAGTGAGGTTCAGGACGACGTCGACCTCGGGGTCGGCGAGCAGCTCGTCGACGCTCGACGACCGCACGCCCTGTTCGGCGGCGACCTCCGCAGCGCGGGCGAGGTCGAGGTCCGCGACGACGACGAGCTCGAGGTTCGGCAGTTTCGGGAACTCGGCGAAGTACTGCTTCGAGATGTTGCCGACGCCGATGACACCGACCCGGAGGACGGATCCTCCTGCGGTCTCGGACACTCCGTTCAGCGTGCTGCCCACAGCAGGCCCCTTTCGATGATGGTGCGGACGTTCGGGTCTTCCACGATCTCGATGCGGTGGCCGGGAGCGGACACGAAGATCCTGCCCTTCCCCCACTGCCGCGTCCAGATGGCGGGTGCCGTGACGGGACGGTTCCACGCGTCCCACGGCCGCACCTCCTGCGTCGTCGTCGCGAGGACGTCGTTGTACTCGTCGCTCAGCACCCAGTACTGCTCGGTGACGAGGTCGAAGTCCTCGATCCCCTCCGTGATGGGGTGCGTCCGGCCGTACTCGGTGATGTGGACGGTGTAGGGGATGTAGTTGTCGGACTGCTCCCCTGTCCGCTCGGCCGGGTCCTTGCCGGCGTGGTGCGCGAACTGGCCACCGATCATGTGGAGGTAGTCGGCGTTGTTGCGGTACGAGTCCGCGATCCCGCCGTGCCAACCGGCCATGCCCGTCCCGTTCAGGACGGCGCGTTGCAGGCCGGCGAACTCCTCCGGCTCGATGGTGTTCATCGTGTTGATCTGCACGATGAGGTCGACCGTGTCGAGGTAGTCGGTGTCCGTGTAGACGGTGGTCCCGTCCTCGACGCGCACGGTGAACCCGTTCGCCTCCAGGAAGGGGATGAAGGCCGCGGTCGTCTCGACGGGCATGTGCCCGTCCCAGCCGCCTCGCACCACGAGCGCCTGCTTGTCAGTCATGTGTTCCTCTCAGGGGATGGTTCGGTCATTGGTCGGCTCGAGATCAGCACTACTTGCTGAAGCCGGCGGTCATGCCACTGATCAACTGGCGTCGGCCGAACAGGTACAGGATGAAGATCGGCAGGGTCGACAACACCACGGCGGCGAGCACGGCCGGCACGTTCACGCTGAACGAGCCTTGGAACGTCCACAGCGACAACGGCAGCACCCGGTTGCTCGGCGACTGTGTGAGCACGAGTGGGAACAGGAACCCGTTCCACACGTTGAGCGCGTTGTAGAGCGCGACGGTGACGATCGCCGGTCGGGCGAGCGGGAGGACGAGCGAGACGAGGGTCCGCCAGCTCGACGCCCCGTCGACGGTCATCGACTCGAACAGCTCCTTGGGGATGTCGCGGATGAAGTTCGACAGGATGAGCACGGTGACGGGCACCGCGAAGCCGATCGACGGCAGGATCAGCGCCAGGAGGGTGTCGTAGAGTCCCGCCTTGCTGAGCATGTAGAACAGCGGGATGATCGTCGCCTGCAGCGGGATCGCGAGGCCGAGCAGGAAGAACGAGAACGCTCCCCGTGTGAACCGGGAGTTGGTGCGCACGATCGCGTACGACGCCATGAGGCAGACGAACACGGTGACGGCGACGCTCGCGACGGTGATGATGACGCTGTTGCCGAGGTAGAGGAAGAAGTCGCTCTGCAGCACGAGGGCGTAACCGTCGAGGGTCGGGTCGGTGGGTGGGATGAGCTGGTTGCTCGAGAAGAACCCGGCCTGCGGGCGCACGCTCGTGATGACGATGTAGTAGATCGGCAGCACGATGATGAGCAGCCAGATCCAGGCGCCGATCCCGCCGAGGATGTTCGGCTTGCGGCGGGCACCGCGGGGGCGCTTGCCTCGCGTCTCGTGCTCGCCGGGGCGTCCGCGCTTGGACCCGGCGGTCGAGACGCTGACCGTGTCGAGGCTTCCCGTCGGGAGCGCGCCGGGCTTCGTGAGTGGGTTCGTCGCTGACATCAGAGGCCCTCCTGCTGACTGTCCATCTTGGCGAAGCCGCTCAGCTTGGTGAGCAGCAGGGCGATGGCGAGACCGATGACGGCCAGGATGATCGCCATGACGCTCGCCTGCCCGAACTGGCTCGCGGAGAAGCCCGTCACGTACATGAGGATCGGGAGGATGCGGGTGCCGGCGCTCGGAACACCGCCGGTGAGCACGAAGATCACGTCGAAGTAGGTGAGCGAACCGATGATCATGAGCGTGGACGACGTCACGAGCGTGTACCGCAGCTGCGGGAGCGTGATGTGGAAGAACTGCTTGACCGTCCCGGCCCCGTCGATCTCGGCCGCCTCGTAGAGGGACGCCGGGATCTGCCGCACGCCACCCTGGAACAGGAGCGTGTGGAAGGGCACGAACTGCCACGCGATGATGAAGATCACGACGAAGAGCACGAGCTGCTGGTTGCCGAGCCAGTCCTGCTTGAGGAACGGGATGCCGAGCGACGCCGACAGGCCGAAGTTCGGGTCGAGGATCGCCTTGAACGCGATGGCCGTCGCAGCCGACGACAGCAGGAGCGGCAGGAAGAAGATCGCGCCGAGGACGGCCCGGTTGCGCTGCTTACCGGCGGTCCAGGTCCCGAGCAGCAGGCTGATCGGGGTCTGGACGATCCAGGAGATCACGATGACCTTGAGAGTCAGGACGAGGGCGTCGATCGCGACCGGGTCGACGAGGACCGAGGCCCAGTTGTCGAGGCCGACCCACGCGGGGTCGGTGATCGCGTCCCAGCGGGTGAAGCTCAGGTACAGGGCGACGATGAGCGGGATGATCGCGAAGACGAGGAAGAAGCCCAGCGCCGGCGCGACCATCCAGCCACTGGGGCCGGTGCGGCGGCGCATCGCTGCCGCACCGGCCCCTCGGGCCCCGTTCAATGGACGGGTGACGGTCATCGGGAGATCACTGTCCGATCGTCTTGTTCATGTTGTCGGAGAACTCCTGCGGGGTGATCTGCAGGTTGAACAGCTGGTCGAGGTTCGTCAGCAGCGCGGTCGCCTGTGCGGGCGGGAGCGCCTGGTCCCACGACATCTGGAAGTTCTTGGCGTTCTTCGTGAGGTCGTAGACGGTCGTGCCGAAGTCGCCGCCGGCGTCCGCGATCTGGTCGTCGATACCCGTGATCGGCGGCACCTGACCGGCCTCGACCATGCGGTCGATGTAGCCCTTGTCGAAGACGCCCTCGGTGAGGTACTTCAGCGCGCTGGCCTGCTGCTCCTTCGTCGCCGAGGCGGAGATCGAGAAGTATCCGGACGGGTTGCCGACGATGTTCGACGGGTCGCCCTTGCCACCGGTGACGGCGGGGAAGGTCGTGTAGCCGAGCCCCTTCTCGGCGAACTCGGCCGCCTGCTGCTTGAAGGTCGTCATGACCCAGGCGCCCTGGAGCATCATCGCGGCCTTGCCCGTGTAGAGCAGGGCGACGTCGGCGTTGCTGTCGGCGGTGACCGAGGCGTAGCCGTCGACGAACGCGCCGGCCTTCACGAGCTCCTGGATCTTCTCGTTCGCCTCGATGATGCCGGGGTCGCTCCACGCGTCGGCTTCACCGGCCATGATCTTGTTGAAGGCCTCGGGGCCGGCGACGCGGTCGACGAGGTACTCCTCCCACATGAGCGACGGCCACTTGGAGGCACCGGCGAGTGAGAACGGGGCCACGCCTGCGGCTTTGAGCTTGGGGATGGCGTCGATGATCTCGTCGAAGTTCGTCGGGACCTCGACCCCGGCGGCCTTCAGGACGTCCTTGTTGTAGTAGAACATGATCGGCGTGGTGGCGTTCATCGGCACCGCGTAGACCTTGTCGTCGATGACGCCCTGGTTCCAGACGGACTCGAGGAATTTACCCTTGGCGTCCGCGGTCTCCGAGGTGATGTCGGCGACCTTGCCGGCGTCCACGTAGGAGTTCAGGGTGCCGCCCGCCCAGCTGTAGATGATGGTCGGGGCGCTGCCCGCGCCGACGGCCGTGCGGATCTTGGTCTTGTAGGCGTCGTTCTGGAAGTAGGTCGCGGCGACCTGGCCGTCGGCGTTGGCGCCGTTCCACTCCTTGAGCGACGGGCCGAGGACGGTGTCCTCGTCGGTGCCGGTGAGGCCCCAGAGGGTGGCGCTGCCACTCGGGGCGCCACCGCCGCTGGAGCAGGCGGTCGCGCCGAGCATGAGGGCCGAGACGCCGAGGGCGACTGCGGCCAGTCGGGTCCGACGGCGGGATGAAGTACGAAGCGTCATTGCGTTCTCTCCTTGGTGGGTGCTGCTGCTGATGGTGCGATGTGGTCGGGTCAGTCGGTGGGTGTCCAGGCGCTGCCGTTCGCGGCGCTCGACTCGACGGCGCGCAGGACCCGCTGGACCTGCAGGCCTTCGGCGAAGGACGGTTCGGGATCGGTGCCGCCGATGATGGCCTGGACGAGGTCCCGCACCTGGTGCGAGAACGGGTGCTCGTAGCCGATGCCGTGGCCGGTCGGCCACCAGGCGGCCATGTACGGGTGCTCCGGCTCGGTGACGACGATGCGCGTGAAGCCCTGCTTGCCGGCGGGAGCGGTGGCGTCGTACACCTCGAGCTCGTTCATCCGCTCGAGGTCGAAGGCGATGGCTCCGCGGGAGCCGCTCAGCTCGATGCGGAGCGCGTTCTTCCGGCCGGTCGCGTAGCGGGTGGCTTCGAAGGCGCCGATGGCGCCGTCCGCGAGTCCGCCCGTGAGCTTCGCGGTGAACCAGGCGGCGTCGTCGACGGTGACCGCGCCGCGCTCATCGGAGGCGGTCCCGCTCAGGCCGACGGTCTCGCCGAGGAGCGGTCGCTCGGTGACGAAGGTGGCGAGCGTCCCGCTGACGGTGTCGAGTCGGGCACCGGTCAGGTGCTGTACGAGGTCGATGGCGTGCGCGCCGATGTCGCCGAGCGAGCCGGAACCGGCCTGGTCCTTGTCGAGGCGCCAGGTCATCGGCCCCTCGGCGTCACTCAGCCAGTCCTGGAGGTAGAGCGCGCGGATCTGGCGGACGTCCCCGAGCGCGCCCTCCGCGATGAGCTGACGGGCATACCCGATGGCGGGCACGCGACGGTAGCTGAAGCCGACCATGGAGCGGACGCCGCGGGCCCTCGCCGCCTCGGCTGCGGCGACCATCAGCTCCGCCTCCTCGACGCTGTTGGCGAGCGGCTTCTCGCAGAGGACGTGCTTGCCGGCTTCGAGGGCGGCGATCGCGATCTCGACGTGCGAGGAGCCGGGCGTGCAGACGTCGACGATGTCGATGGACGGGTCGGCGATGACGCTCCGCCAGTCCGTCGAGGCCGACTCCCAGCCGAACTTCACGCGGGCCGCCTCGAGTGCCTCGGCGTTGCGGCCGACGATCGTCGCCATGACCGGTTCCGCGTCGAGGTCGAAGAATCGCGGTGCGGTGCGCCAGGCCTGCGAGTGTGCGGCTCCCATGAAGCCGTATCCGATCATCGCGACCCGGAGTTCCGGCCGTCCGCTTCCCGCCATGTGCAATGCTCCCGAGCTGCTCGCGCAGCTGCGGCCCCGGGGTTCCGGATCGCTTCGCTGCGGTGCCCTGAAGCTAGCCCCGCCGCCTGTCTCCCCGCAACTTCCCTCTCCCGCATTGGAAACTTTTCGCACGCGCCCGCACCCCCACCCCTGCCCGCGAACTGTCACTCCGACACAGTCCCGCGCGCCGGGACTAGCGGCGAGTGACAGTTCGCGGGCTACGGGGTGGGCGGGGCTGCGGTCGAACCCCGGACGACGAGGGAGGTGGCGAGGTCGAGGCGGATGTTGTCGACCGTCTCGGACCGGAGCTTCAGCACCAGGCGGGTCGCCTCCTCGGCCATCTCGATGAGCGGCTGCCGGATGGTCGTGAGGGCCGGGCCGACCCACTTGGCCGGCGGGACGTCGTCGTACCCGACGACCGACAGCTGCTCCGGGATCGAGATCCCGAGCGAGCGCGCCGCCTCGTAGACGCCGAACGCCTGCATGTCGTTGCCGGCGAAGATCGCAGTCGGTCGGTCCTCGAGCTGCAGCAGTTCGAGCGCCAGGACGCGTCCGGCCTCCGGGATGAACTCACCGCGCCGCAGGATGGTCTCGTCGAGCGGGATCCCGGCCTCCTCGAGCGCGGACCGGTAGCCCGAGACCCGCGCCCGCGAACACATGAGGTCCTGCGGACCCGAGATCAGCCCGATCCTGCGGTGTCCGAGCTCGATGAGGTGGCGCGTCGCGGCCATCCCGCCGGACCAGTTCGTGGAGCCGATGGCGGCGACCTCCGGGCCAGGGTCCCCCGCCGGGTCGACCACGACGACCGGGATGTTGCGCGTGTGGAGCTGGCGCCGGTACGCCGGCTCGATGTCCGAGAACACGAGGATGACCCCGACCGGCTTCCGCGAGATGATGCTCTCGACCCAACCCTCGCCGGTCGACCGCCGGGCGCCCGTCTCGGTGAGGGTGACGCTCATGCCGTGCTGACGCGCGACCTTCTCGACACCGCGGATGATCTCGAGCGACCAGGAGCTGTCGATGTACTCGAAGACGAGCTCGATGAGCGAACCTTGCGCAAGCTCGGCACCGCGGCGACTGTAGCCGTGGCGGTCCAGGAGTCGCTCGACGATCTCCCGGGTGTCCGGCGACACCCCCGGTCGCCCGTTGAGCACCTTCGAGGCGGTCGACACCGACACGGAGGCCTCCCTGGCGATGCGCGACAGGGTCGCGCGCCCGCCACCGGCACCGGGTCCAGCGGTCTGCGCCGCGGGGTCGTCGCTCATCCGAGTCCTCCGATCCCGCTCCGTCGGGCCGGACGGCCGTCTCTGCAGCGAGAAGTTCTGCCCATGCTAACGAAATATTTCGCGACACTCGACCGGTGACGCGCGGCCGACGATCTGCTAGTCTCGACCATAAGTTGTGGTTAACAACAAATCATTCGCTCACCAACGACGTTGAAGGACTGCACGCATGAGCCTCACCCCCACCAAAGCCGATCGGTTCTCCTTCGGCCTCTGGACGATCGGCTACAACGGGACCGACCCGTTCGGTGGCCCCACCCGCCCCGACCTCGACGTGGTCGAGGCCGTCACCCGCTTGAACGAGCTCGGCGCCTACGGCCTCACCTTCCACGACGACGACCTCTTCGCCTTCGGTTCGACCGACGCCGAACGCCAGAAGCAGATCGACCGTCTCAAGCAGGCGCTCGCCGACACCGGCGTCATCGTGCCGATGGTGACCACCAACCTGTTCAGCGCGCCCGTCTTCAAGGACGGCGGTTTCACCTCGAACGACCGCGCCGTCCGCCGCTTCGCCCTCCGCAAGGTGCTCCGCAACCTCGACCTCGCCGCCGAACTCGGCGCCAAGACCTTCGTCATGTGGGGCGGCCGCGAGGGCGCCGAGTACGACTCCGCGAAGGACGTGCAGGCGGCCCTCGAGCGCTACCGCGAGGCCGTCAACCTCCTCGGCGACTACGTCACCGACAAGGGCTACGACATCCGCTTCGCGATCGAGCCGAAGCCCAACGAGCCCCGCGGCGACATCCTGCTCCCGACGCTCGGCCACGCGATGGCGTTCATCGAGACCCTCGAGCGCCCGGAGCTCGTCGGCATCAACCCCGAGGTCGGCCACGAGCAGATGGCGGGCCTCAACTTCACCGCCGGCATCGCCCAGGCGCTCTACCAGGGCAAGCTCTACCACATCGACCTCAACGGCCAGCGGGGCATCAAGTACGACCAGGACCTCGTCTTCGGTCACGGCGACCTGCAGAACGCGTTCTCGCTCGTCGACCTCCTCGAGCACGGTGGCGTGAACGGCGGCCCCGCGTACGACGGCCCGCGTCACTTCGACTACAAGCCGAGCCGCACCGAGGACATCACGGGCGTGTGGGACTCCGCAGCCGCCAACATGCGCATGTACCTGCTGCTCAAGGAGCGCGCCGAGGCGTTCCGCGCCGACCCCGAGGTGCAGGAGGCGCTGGCCGCCGCCCGCGTGCCCGAGCTGCGCGAGCCGACGCTCAACCCCGGCGAGACCGTCGAGCAGTTGCTCGCCGACCGCTCGTCGTACGAGGACTTCGACGCCGACGCCTACTTCGGCGGCAAGGGCTTCGGGTTCGTCCGCCTGCAGCAGCTGGCGGTCGACCACCTCATGGGTGCGCGCTAACCGACACCTGCGAACCTGGCGTTCCGTCTCCTGATCCGAGAGGATCGGGGGCGGAACGCCGTTCCGCGTTCCACCCCACAGCAGACCCGGCGGTCATCCGACCGCCCACCACCGAGAACAGGGAGAGCGATGACGCTCGTCGCCGGCATCGATTCGTCCACCCAGAGCTGCAAGGTCGTCATCCGCGACGCCGAGACCGGAGCGCTCGTCCGCGAAGGACGCGCGGCGCACCCCGCCGGCACCGAGGTCGACCCGGCCGCGTGGTGGCAGGCGTTGCAGGAGGCGGCCGCCGCCGCCGGCGGGTTGG
>NZ_JACYTW010000062.1:0-19450 GCF_014841395.1 Plantibacter sp. CFBP 13570
ACGGCGGCTGTGGCGGTCGGTCCGAGCCCGCGCGGCACTGGGATCGGTGCTCGCGGTCGGACTGTTCCTCGGGGTCGGCTCCGTCGCGTTCGTCGGCCTGTTCTCCGCGGCGCTCCGTTCCGGCGTCGAACAGAGCGCCTCGGCCGAGGCGGAGAGCGCCGCGGCGCAGCTGGCCGCGGCGGACGCGACGACGCTGCCCGAGGATGACGGTCGACTCCTGGTCCTCGTCGAGGACGGCCGTGTCGTGGACCGGACGGATGACGAGATCGAGCTCCCGACGCCGATCCCGGACGGTGACGTGTTCGTCTCGGTCGTCGACGACGAGCCGGTGGTGTTCGCCGGCGAGGACGTCGACTTCGACGGGCGTGACCTGGTCGTCCTCGCGGGCCGCTCCCTCGAGGAGACCGATGACGCCGTCGGACTCGTGTCGACGCTCCTGCTCATCGCGGTGCCCGTGCTCGTCGCCCTCGTCGGCGGCCTGACCTGGCTGCTCGTCGGGCGTGCGCTGGCGCCGGTGGAACGCATCCGCCGTGAGGTCTCGGAGCTGGGGGCCGGCGAACTGCACCGACGGATCGAGGTCCCCGACACGGGCGACGAGATCGGTCGCCTCGCCGGGACGATGAACGGCATGCTCGAGCGGCTCGAGGACGCCCAGATAGCGCAGCGGCGGTTCGTGTCGGACGCCTCCCACGAGCTCCGCTCACCGCTCGCGGTGATCAGGCAGTACGCCGAGGTGGCGTCGCTCCACCCGGACCGAGTGGACCCGGCCGAGTTGTCCTCGACGGTCCTCGAGGAGGGCGCCAGGATGCAGGGGCTCGTCGAGTCGCTGCTCCTGCTCGCGAAGCTCGACGAAGGGGCGACGGGCACCGCACGGCGCACGGTCGACGTCGACGACCTCCTGCTGGCGGAGGCTGCTCGTCTCCGGTCTGCCGGCGGACTGCGTGTCGAGTCCGCGGCCGTCGCGGCGGCGAGGATCGACGGCGACGACGTCCTGCTCGCCCGGGTGGTGCGGAACCTCGTCGACAACGCCGTGCGGCATGCGCGCTCCGTGGTCCGACTGGGATCCGCCACCGACGGTCGGTTCGTCAGGATATCAGTGGAGGACGACGGCCCCGGTGTGCCGCTCGAGTCCCGCGCGCACGTGTTCGAACGGTTCGTCCGCCTCGACGAGAGTCGTTCGCGCGACGCCGGGGGTTCGGGCCTGGGCCTGGCGATCGTGGCCGACGTCGTGCGGCTGCACGGCGGGTCGATCGAACTCGTCGACAGCGCCGCGCTCGGCGGGGCGGCGTTCATCGTCACGCTCCCGGCGTCGTCCGCTTCCTGAACGCGGCTTCAGCTCGCTTCAGGTCCGCTTCAGCGCTCCTCGGACAGTCTGGGGCACATGAACGAGAACACCGCCTCCCAGCCCACCGATCCCACGCAGCCCACCGCAGCCACCGAGCGCATCGAGCCCATCGACCGTGTCGAGACGACCGACCACACCGCCATCCCCGCGACCCCGGCGACCACCGGGAAGCCGGCCTTCTGGCGCCGGAAGCCCGTGTGGATCACCGCGATCGTCGTCGGAGCCCTGGCCCTCGGCGGAGCCGGCGCCGCCTACGCGGTGGACGAGTTCGGAGACACCGACGACGACCGCGTCGCGGCTGCGTCCAACACCGACCGCGACGGCGGCACCGCCATCGACGACGGTGACACCACGGCGGCCACCGATGATCGCGACGCCCGTGACGCAGACGACGTGCCGCTGACCGACACCGAGTTCGACGCGGCCTCGAAAGCAGCGCTCGCCGAGGCGAAGGGCGGCACCGTGACCGACGTCGACCGCAGCGACGACCCGGGTGAGGCGTTCGAGGTCGACGTCCTCCTCGAGAACGGCGACGAGCTCGAGGTCGCGCTCGACGCGGACTACGCCGTGGTCACGAGCGTGCTCGACCCGCGCGACTGACGGACGCACCCCACCGGGTGCGGAACGACGAGGGCCGGACGGAATCCCAGGATTCCGTCCGGCCCTCGTCGTGTGTGTGCGAGCTAGGAACGCGGCTTGCGGTCGTATGAGCCGCCGCCCGTGCCGCCCTCGTCGTCGCGTCGGCGGGCCGGGCCGCCGCGGTCGGGACGGAGCTCGATGAGCTTGCCGCTGATGCGGGTGTTCTCGAGGCGGTCGAAGACGTCGTTGCCGAGGCTCGCGGGGAGTTCGACGATCGAGAAGTCCGGCTTGATCTGGATCGCGCCGAAGTCCTCGCGCTTCAGGCCGCCCTCGTTCGCGAGCGCACCCACGATCTGACGCGGGTCGACCTTCTGGCGACGACCCACCGCGATGCGGTACGGGGCCATCGGTCCGCTGGACGGACGGCTGCGACGCTCGGGACGGTCGCCCTGATCGCCACGCTCGCTACGGTCGCCGCGGTCGAAGCGCGAGCCGCGGTCACCGGAGTCGCGACGGTCGCGACCGGCGCGGTCGTTGCCGCGGTTGGTGTTGTCGAACTCCTCGCGGCGGCGGCGCTCGTCCTCAGCCGAGAGGAGCAGCGGCGTCTCGCCCTGGGAGACGACGGCCAGGGCCGCGGCGACATCGGCCTCGGGGACGTCGTGGTGGGACACGTAGTGGGCGATGATCTCGCGGAAGCGCTCGATGCGGTCGGTCTGGCCGAGCGCTTCGGTGATCGCGTCATCGAAGCGGGTGAGGCGCGTGGCGTTGACGTCGTCGACGCTCGGCAGCTGCATCTGCGTGAGCGGCTGGCGGGTGGCCCGCTCGATGGCCTTCAGCAGGTGGCGCTCGCGCGGCGTGACGAAGCTGATCGCGTCGCCCGTGCGCCCGGCGCGGCCGGTGCGGCCGATGCGGTGCACGTAGGACTCGGTGTCGACGGGGATGTCGTAGTTGACGACGTGGCTGATGCGCTCGACGTCGAGACCGCGCGCGGCGACGTCGGTCGCGACGAGGATGTCGAGCTTGCCGGCCTTCAGCTGGTTGACGGTCCGTTCGCGCTGCACCTGGGCGACGTCGCCGTTGATGGCGGCCGCCGAGTAGCCGCGCGCCCGGAGCTTCTCCGCGAGCGTCTCGGTCTCGTTCTTCGTGCGCGTGAAGATGATCATCGCGCTGAAGTTCTCGGTCTCGAGGATGCGGGTCAGCGCGTCCACCTTCTGCGGGTACGAGACCGTCAGGTAGCGCTGCGTGATGCTGGCCGAGGTCGTGGTCTTCGTCTTGACCGTGATCTCTTCCGGGTTGTTCAGGTACTTCGCGGAGATGCGACGGATGGACGAGGGCATCGTCGCGGAGAACAGCGCGACCTGCTTGTCCTTCGGGGTGTCGGCCAGGATCGTCTCGACGTCCTCGGCGAAGCCCATCTTCAGCATCTCGTCGGCCTCGTCGAGCACGAGGTACTTGAGCTCCGTGAGGTCGAGGGTGCCCTTCTCCAAGTGGTCCATGATGCGACCCGGCGTGCCGACGACGATGTGGACACCGCGACGGAGGGCCGACAGCTGGACGCCGTAGCCCTGGCCGCCGTAGACGGGCAGGACGTGGACGCCGCGCAGGTGGGTGGCGTACTTCTCGAACGCTTCGCAGACCTGGAGGGCGAGCTCACGGGTCGGTGCGAGGACGAGCGCCTGCGGCGTCTTCTGCGTGATGTCGAGGCGGGACAGGATCGGCAGGGCGAACGCCGCGGTCTTGCCGGTGCCCGTCTGTGCGAGGCCGACGACGTCGCGTCCCTCGAGCAGCAGCGGGATGGTGGCCGCCTGGATGGCGGACGGGGTCTCGTAGCCGACGTCCTTGAGTACCTTGAGCACCGCGTCGTCGAGGCCGAGGTCGGAGAAGGTCTGCGTAGCGCCGGCGGGTTCCGCCTCGGGCTGCGTCGTGGAATCAGAAGACGTCATACTCCTAACGGTAGTCGCAACGCAAGCGTTTGCAGGACATGGTCTGGAGCGGACCCGTCCGCGTCGTCGTCCGAGGCGCCCGCCTCACCGTCCTACAGGCTGCCCCAGCGCGCCCGGGCACCGCAGAAGAGTCCGTAGGCGATGAGCCCGACGCCGACCACGAGCAGGATGACCACGCCGAACGGGAGCGCGGCCAATGCCGAGATGGCGCCGTCCATGCCGGAGGCCTTCTCGGGGTCCTGGGTGGCGGCCGCGACGAGGAACAGGATGCCGACGGTGATCAGCGCGATCCCCTTGGCGACCCATCCGACGACGCCGAGGACGACGACGGCGCGCTTCGTCGTGCCGGTGGGCGGGTGCACGTCCTCGAGGAACTTCTGCGTGACGCCCTTGAAGACGAAGAAGCCGCCGATGCCGATGACCACGAGGCCGACGACGATGACGACGAACACCCCACCGGGCGAGGACAGGAGTGTCGCGGTGAGGCCCTGGCTGGACTGCGAGGAGTCCTGGCTGCCGCCGAGGGCGAAGGTCAGTGCCGTCGATCCGACGGCGAAGTAGGCGATCGCGCGACCGGCGGTCGAGATCCGCTTGCTCCACCGCTTGCGGGTGTCGGACTCGCGCACGAGGAAGGCGGAGATCGCCGTCCAGAGACCGAGGGCGAACAGTCCGACGGCGACGACCCAGATGATGACGATCCCGCCGGGCGTACCTGCAAGCGTCTTGAGCGCACCCGACTGGTCCGCGTCACCGCCGCCGCCGGATCCACCGCTCGCGCCGGACAGCGCGATGGAGATCGCGATCCCGCCGATGAGGACGTGGAGCAAGCCGTTGACGGCGTGGCCCGTGCGGGCGAGGGTACGGAGGGCCGTGCTGTTCTGTGCGGTTCCAGCGGCTTGGTCTGCGGCGGCGCGTGCGTTCTCAGGCATCAGACCACGGTAGCGGCCGGGTTCCCGACCTGAAGGGGGGTTGCGCGCCGTGCGGGGGGACCGGCGTCGTCGATCGAGCACCGATCCGAGCGGCACTTCGTTTCCGAATGACACGCATGCCCGTGAACTCCTCGCGTCCCGCCCCGCCGGACGAACCCTCCGTGATCACCGCCGATGCGACCGCGCTCGGCCTGGGACGCGTGACGGTGGACACCGACATCGGACCGGTCACCGTCCGGGCGGGTCGCGAAGCGGGCGGACCGGCCACGATCCTGCTGCACGGCGCCGCCGGTTCCTGGACCACGTGGTCACCACTCCTCCGTGCCGACGACGAGCGGGGCGCGGTCGTCGACGACGTCATCGCCGTGGACCTCCCGGGGTGGGGTGAATCGGCGCTTCCCACCGCCGACCCGGTGACGGTCGGAGACCTCTCCGCAGCCGTCGCGACCGTCGCCCGCTCCCTCGGCTACCGGTCCTGGCGCGTGGTCGGGCATTCGCTCGGCGGCTTCGTCGCGCTCGACCTCGCCGTCCGCGAACCCGAGGCGACGATCCGGGTCGACCTCGTCTCACCGACGGGGATCGGCGTCGTCGAGGCGATCCGCCAGCCGGTCGGTGGCGGCGTCCGGCTCCCGTGGTTCGCGGGCATGCTCCTCGGGATGCGTGTACTGCAGGCGCTCGGCGAACGCGGGCCCGGGCTCGTCCGCGCGCTGAACCGGATCGGACTGCTCGCACCGCTCATGTCGCCCCTGTTCGGACGACGCCGGGACCTCGACCGGTCGGTCGTCGACGCGCTCGCAGCCGACGTCCGGCCGGCGTCGTTCCTCCTGGCTGCCCGAGCTGCCGCCGCCTACGATCTGCACGTCTGGCGCGGCGTGCGGTGTCCCGTCCGCTGCGTGATGGGCGACCGCGACGTCTTCATCGGGCCCGACGATGCAGCCGTCCTCACCGCCCTCGTCCCGGACCTCCGGCTGCACACGCTGCCGGCGACCGGGCACTTCGCGGCGGTGGAACGCCCGGAGGCCGTCCTGGAGCTCGTCACCTCGGCGTGATCCGCATGGCCTCACGGGTGCAGCGAGGTCGGTATCCGCTATCCTGGTCCTCTGCCCGACTTCGTGGTTGGGGTGGTTGATCGTCCGCACCGTGCTGCACTCGCGCCGTGTGCCGAGCATCGATCTGGGGCTGGAAACCCCCAGCACCCACACCCCTCGCACGGAGGTCCTCCTTGTCTGCATCCGCAGCCACCGCATCGCATCCCACCACAGCACCGTCCGGTTCCCCGGCCCGCCGCTGGTGGGTCCTCGTCGTCCTCGCGATGACGCAGCTCATCGTCGTCCTCGACGGCACGATCGTGAACATCGCCCTCCCGGCAGCCCAGCAGGAGCTCGAGCTGTCCGACACGCAGCGTCAGTGGGTCGTCACGGCCTACGCGCTCGCGTTCGGCGCGCTGCTGCTGCTCGGTGGCCGCATCGCCGACTACTGGGGCCGGAAGCGCACCTACCTGGTCGGCATGGTCGGCTTCGGCGCCGCATCGGCCTTCGGCGGGTTCGCCCAGAGCGGGACCGAGCTCATCATCGCCCGCGGTCTGCAGGGCGTGTTCGCCGCGCTCATGGCACCTGCCGCACTCGCGCTCCTCACCGTCACCTTCTCCCACGGACGCGACCGCAACACGGCCTTCGCCGTCTTCGGCACCGTCGCCGGTGCGGGAGCGGCCGTCGGCCTGATCCTCGGCGGCGTGCTCACGGAGTTCGTCGACTGGCGCTGGTGCCTCCTCGTCAACGTGCCGTTCGTGATCGTCGGTCTCATCGCCGGCCTCATCCTCGTGAACGAGAGCAAGGCCGAGGGCGACAACCGCTACGACTGGCTCGGCGCGATCACGGTCATCCTGGGCCTCGGCTCTCTCGTCTACGGCTTCACGCTGGCCGAGGGCGGCTGGGGGAGCGCCGACACCATCGGCTTCCTCGCGCTCGGTGCGGGACTCCTCTCCCTCTTCGTCTTCATCGAGATGCGCGTCGCGCAGCCCCTGCTCCCGCTGCGCATCGTGGCGGACCGGGTCCGCGGCGGTGCCTTCCTCATGCAGATGATCGTCGGCAGCGTCATGATCGGGGCCCTGCTCTACCTGACGTTCCACCTGCAGATCGTGCTCGGCTTCCCGCCGCTCGAGGCCGGCATCGCGACCCTCCCGATGACCGTCGCGATCATGATCGTCGCCCCGATCGCCACGAAGCTCCTGCCGGCCATCGGCCCGCGCCCGCTGCTCATCATCGGTCCGCTCATCGCGGCGGCCGCCCTCGTGTACCTCAGCCGCATCACGGCCGACGGCGACTACTTCGTCCAGGTGCTGCCGGCGCTCCTGGTGCTCGGGATCGGCATGGCGATGATCTTCGTCCCGATGCAGAACCTCGCGCTGACGGGTGTCGCCCCGCACGACGCCGGTGCGGCCTCCGCCACGGCGAACGCCTCCATGCAGATCGGTGGGTCGATCGGCCTGTCGGTCTTCACCACCGTCTACGCGAGTGTCACCGACCAGGCGACGGTCACCGATCAGGCGTCGCAGCTCGTGGCGTTCACCCAGGGCTACTCGGCGGCGTTCATCGCGGCTGCGGTCGGCCTCGTGATCGCGAGTGTCATCGCCATCGTCTGCATCCGCGGTCGCAAGGAGGACCTCCTGCCCTCGGGCGACCAGCAGGCCGTCCACCTGGGCTGAGTCGGCCGTGCGGCGACCCGCCTAAGCGCGGGGAGCGTACGTCGAGAGCACGTTGCCGGAGCTCGTCCGCACCGAGTGGACGAGCTCCAGGCGTGTCACGGGGTCGCTCGGTTCGAACAGATGACGCCCGGCGCCGGCGACGACCGGGTGGATCATGAGGGTGAGCCGGTCGAGCAGACCGGCGAAGAGGAGCTGCCGCACGACGGAGATGCTCGCCTGCACCGCGATGCGCCCGCCGTCCTGCTGCTTGAGCTCGTGGACGAAGGACTCGAGCGTGCCGGGGATGACCGTCGTGTTCTCCCAGGACAACGGGCCCGCCAGAGTGCGTGATGCGACGTGCTTCCGGACGGGGTTGATGAAGGAGCCGAACGGGTCGTCGTCGCCGACCGACGGCCAGAACCCGCTCCACTGCTCGTAGCTCACGCGGCCGAGCAGGACGTCGTCGATCGGAGCGATCGCCTCGGTCATCATGGCGCCCATGTCGGCGTCGAAGTGGTCGAACTGCCACTGATCGGGCGACTCGACGACGCCGTCGACGGATTGGAAGAGAGAGGCGTGGACCTCGCGCATGGTGGCTCCTCGGCAGGGTGGTGACGGCGGGTTCGATGGACAGGTCCCGTTCTACTCCGCTGCGGCGACGAGCACCACCCTCGTGACCACGCCGGGCGGGGCGCGTACGGTGTCCGACATGGCCAGCACCGCGATCGTCCTCACCGTCCCCGGACCGCACGGCGACCGCGAGGTACGTCTCTCCAGTCCCGACCGCGTGCTCTGGGAGGAGTCCGGTGTCACGAAGCGGGAGCTCGCGGAATACCTCATCGAGGTCGCGCCGGCCTTCCTCGCCGCCAACGGTGACCGCCCGGTGTCCCTGCAGCGGTTCCCGGGCGGTGTGGACGGTGAGTGGTTCTTCTCGAAGAACCCGCCGAAGGGAGCGCCGGAGTACGTCCGGGCGGTCGACGTCGTGTATCCGAGTGGCCGGCGGCATCCGCAACTCGTCCTCGACGAGGCCGCTGCGGTCGTCTGGGCCGCGCAGATGAACACGGTCGTGTTCCACCCGTGGCCGTCACGGGCATCGGACACCGACCATCCGGACGAACTGCGGATCGACCTCGACCCGCAGCCGGGAACCGACTTCGCCGACGCCGTGCGCGTTGCGGGCTCGCTGCGGGAGCTGCTGACGGAGGTCGGTCTGACGGGGTTCGTGAAGACCTCCGGCAACCGAGGTGTCCACGTGTTCGCGCCAATCGAGCCGGAGCACGAGTTCCTCGACGTCCGGCACGCCGTGATCGCGGCGGCTCGGGAACTGGAGCGACGGGATCCCGACCGGGTCACGACCTCGTGGTGGAAGGAGGAGCGCGGTGAACGCATCTTCGTCGACTACAACCAGGCGAACCGCGACCGGACGATGGCCGGCGCCTACAGCCCGCGTGCGCTGGCCTCGGCGACCGTCTCGTGCCCCGTGACCTGGGACGAACTCCCCGAGATCGACCCGGGCGCCTTCACGGTGCGGACCGTCCCGGAGCGGCTCCGGACGACCGGAGACCCGTGGGCCGGCATGCACGACACCGCCGGGCGCATCGACGTCCTCCTGCAGTGGTGGGAGCGGGACCTCGAGCAGGGGCTGGGCGAGCTCCCGTTCCCTCCCGACTTCCCGAAGATGCCGGGCGAACCGCCGCGGGTGCAGCCGAGTCGCGCCAGACACTCCGAGGACTGAGCCCGCCCGGACACACGAACGCCCGGTGATCGTGGATCACCGGGCGTTCTGCTGAATCAGGGCGCTATTCGGCTTTGCCGAGGGCGAAGCGGACGCCGCCCTGCTCGTCGATCTGCGCGTCGAGGACCGCGTCGCTCAGGGCGACGGCTGCGGACTCCTCGAGGAAGACGGTGGCTCCGGCGCTCTCGATGACCTGGTCGGCCTCGTGCGGCGTCACCGTCATGGTGACTTCGAAGTTGTTGTCGTCGGAGCTGCTGCTGATGCGCAGTCCGGCGCCGTGCGTGAGCGACGACGCGTCGTCCGGGACGACCAGTCCCGGCGTGAGTGGTGCGTTCTCGGCGAGGGTCTTGACGACTCGGCCGGCGTTCTCGGTCAGGGTGAGCATGTGTGTTCTCCGTTCCGTTCGCGAATACGAGTTCCCCACCATGCTCGGGTTCGCGGCGAGATGCCACCCCGAGGCCGATCCTCTGCGGGAACTGCCAAGCAACTCTGCAGGGATTCACACCTCCGCACCGCTCGTAGCACAGCTCGGGTGATCGTCCCTTGGGGGTTCGTCCGGTGGAGTGGGCTGCTAGCGTCGAACGTGCTGTCCGGCGCGTGCATCCCGCCCCACGGCACCCCCAACACCCCCAGCCCGAGGAGTCCTATGACCACCGTCGCCGCCATCATCAAGCCCACCGCCGACGCGCCTTTCGAGGTCGGCACCATCGAGCGCCGTGCGCCGCGCGCCAACGACGTCGTCATCGACGTCCACTACGCCGGCATCTGCCACAGCGACATCCACCAGGCCCGCGAGGAATGGGGCAAGGCCATCTTCCCGATGGTCCCCGGCCACGAGATCGCCGGCATCGTCACCGAGGTCGGCGACGCGGTCACCAAGCACCAGGTCGGCGACCGCGTCGGCATCGGCTGCTTCGTCGACTCCTGCCGCGAGTGTGAGAACTGTCTCGCCGGCGAGGAGCAGTTCTGCCTGAAGGGCAACGTCGCCACCTACAACGGCCGTGAGTACGACGGCGAGCCCACCTACGGCGGCTACAGCAAGCAGATCGTCGCCGACGAGAACTACGTGCTGAGCATCCCCGAGGGCATCGAGCTCGACGTCGCGGCACCCCTGCTGTGCGCCGGCATCACCACCTACTCGCCGTTGAAGCACTGGGGCGCCGGTCCCGGCAAGCAGGTCGCCATCGTCGGCATGGGTGGCCTCGGTCACATGGGCGTCAAGATCGCCCACGCCCTCGGTGCAGAGGTGACCGTGCTCAGCCAGACGACCTCGAAGGAGGAGGACGGCAAGCGCTTCGGGGCCGACCACTACTACGCGACCGGCGAAGAGGGCACCCTGAAGTCGCTCCGCGGACGCTTCGACCTCATCATCAACACGGTCTCCGCCGACCTCGACATCGACGCCTACCTGTCGACCCTCAAGCTCAACGGCTCGATGGTCTTCGTCGGACTGCCCGAGAACACGCAGCAGTTCCGGGTGTTCTCGCTCGTCGGTGGCCGCCGCTCGCTCGCCGGCTCGAACATCGGCGGCATCCGCGAGACGCAGGAGATGCTCGACTTCTGCGCCGAGCACGGCATCGGCTCGCAGATCGAGCTCATCGGCGCCGACGAGGTCGAGGGCGCCTACGACCGCGTGGTCCGCAGCGACGTCCGCTACCGCTTCGTCATCGACACGGCGACGATCGGCTGATCGCACCGATACCCTGAGAGTATGATCCGGCTCCCGTTCCGTCGTCCAGGCGGAGCGGGAGCCGTTCCTCGTGAGCCGCTCGGCCGCGAGGTCCTCGTCCTCGGCGGTGTCGCGTTCTTCGTGATGCTCGGGTTCGGTGTCGTGATCCCGGTCCTGCCCGTGTACGTACGCAGTTTCGGTGTCGGTTACCTCGAGGTCGGGGCGGTCGTTTCGGTCTTCGCGCTCATGCGGCTCATCGCGAACCCGTTCGTGGGTGCGCTCGTCGACCGGATCGGTGAGCGGGTGGTGTTGGCCACCGGCATCGGGATCGTCGCGGTGTCGAGCGCGCTCGTCGGGCTCGCGGCGGACTATCCGCAGCTGCTCCTGCTCCGCGGGGTCGGAGGGATCGGGTCGGCGATGTTCTCCGTCGCCGCGATGACGCTGCTGCTGCGCACCACCCCACCGCACCGTCGTGGACGGGCGGTCGGGTTCTACCAGGGCGGGTTCCTCGTCGGCGGTATGGCCGGGCCGGCCGTCGGTGGCCTGCTCGCGACCATCTCGCTCACGGCACCCTTCTTCTTCTACGCCGGGACCCTCGCGGTCGCCGGCCTCCTCGGACTCGTGATGCTGCGCGGCAGTCGGATCGCCGCGCCAATCGAGACCGCCACGCAGGCCGAGCCCTTCCGCACCGTCCTCGCCGATCGCCGGTACCAGGCGGCGCTCCTCGCGAACTTCGCGAACGGGTGGGCGTCGATGGGCGTCCGTGGCGCACTCGTGCCGGTCCTCGTCGTGGAGGCGCTCCATGAGGAGGCCGCCTGGACCGGGATCGCCTTCGCGATCGCCGCTGTCGCGCAGACGCTCGCGCTCGGTCCCGCCGGCCGCTTCGTCGACACCGTCGGACGGCGACCCGCGATGCTCGTCGCGTTCCCGGTCGCGGCGGCGGCGCTGCTCGCCATGCCGTTCGTCGGCGAGCTCTGGCTGCTGGTCGTCGCCCTGTGCGTCTACGGTGTCGCGGCGGCCTTCCTCGGGACCGCTCCGGCGGCTGCCGTCGGAGACGCCGCGGGTGGTCGGGGAGGCCGGGCCGTCGCGGTGTTCCAGGCGACGTCCGACCTCGGCGCCATCGTCGGCCCGCTGGTCGCCGGCGCACTGCTCGACGCCTTCTCGTTCCCCGCGGCCTTCGGTTCCGCGGTCGTGCTCATGCTGCTCGTCCCCGTGCTCGCGGCCCGCATGCCACGGGAGCACCGGAACCAGTCAGCGACCGCTTAGCGGGACCGGAGTCGCAGGCCCACCGAGGTGGTGATGTCCTCGCGCTGACCACCGGAGTGGACGAGTTGCTCGCCGTCGACCGTCAGCTGGCTGGCGTGTTCCGCGAGTGCCGCGGCGACGACCGGGAGGCGGTGCTCGAGTGGGAACCACACGGCGTCGTCGCCCACCGGCTCGAGGTCGGTGCGGTGGTGCACGAGTTCCGCGAACGGCACCCCGCTCCTCCGTGCCGCGACGATCGCGGCCTCGTGCATCCGGAGATGGTCCGGGTGCCCGTACCCGCCACCGTGGTCGTAGCTGATGACCAGGTCCGGCGAGACGTGTCCGATGACTGCGACGAGGTCGTCGGCGACGTCGTCGAGCGGAGCGAGTGAGAACGCGCCGGGGGAGACGTCGTCAGCGGGGCCGGCGAGTCCCTCGCGCACCCACCGCATGCCCGAGTCAACGTATCGCGTCGACGTCCCCGGCCGGGCCGCCGGACTCGTGCCCAACCAGAACTGCTCGGCCACGCCGAGCGTCCGGCAGGCGGCGGCGAGCTCCGACTCGCGGTGGGACGCGAGTGCAGCGGTGCCGGCGAGAGACCGGAGCGGGCCGTCGACGACCTCGCCGCGCTCGCCTCGCGTGGCCGTCACGAGGACGGCGCGAGCACCGTGGTCCACGAGCTCGGCGATGAGCGCACCCGAGGCGAGCGTCTCGTCGTCGGGGTGAGCGTGTGCGAACAGGACGGTGCGCCCGCTGTCGACGAGCGGGCGGAGTCCGCGGTTCACGAGGCGGAGGTCGCCGGGGCGATGACGACGGCCGGAGTGGTGTCGAGCAGGGTCCGGTAGACGTCGACGAGGGCGTCGCCCGAGCGCTGCCAGTCGAACCGCTCCGCCCGACGTCGCGCTGCCGAACCGAGCTGCGCGAGCCGCTCCGGGTCGCCGAGGATGGACGAGACCGCGGCACCCCAGACCTGCGGGTCGCGGGAGTCGATGACGATGCCCGTCTCGCCGTCGACGACGGCCTCCCGCAATCCGCCCGAGGCGGCCACGACGGTGGGCACACCGCTCGCCGCGGCTTCCAGCGCGACGAGACCGTACGTCTCCGAGTGGGAGGGGACGAGCACGAGCGTGCTCTCGCGGAACAGCGTGGCGAGCCCGACGCGCGACTGCGGCCCGACGAAGCGGACGTCGTCGGCGACACCGAGGTCGTGGGCGAGCGCGGCGAGTTCCTCGGCGTAGCGGTCGTAGTCGACCGAGACGTCACCGGCGATGACGAGTTCGGGGCGGAGCTCGGGCGCGACCGCTGCGATGGTCTCGATGGCGAGGTCGAAGCCCTTCAGCGGGTGGAGGCGACCGGCGACCACCGCGGTCGGACGACCGGACCGGGTGCCGTCGAGCGGATGGAACAGCGTCCCGTCGACCCCGGGTGGCACGATCGACACCCGATCGGCGCGGGCTCCGAGCCGGGTGATCGCGGTGTCGGCCTCGGCTGCACTGATCGCGACGACCGCGTCCGACTCCGCGGCGAGCCGTGCCTCGCCGGCCAGGCGCCCGGGGGACTCGGCGCGCTCGCCGTGCGAGAGCGGCGTGGTGGACTCGGCGGCGATGCTGTGGAAGCTCTGCACGTGCGGGATCCCCAGCTCCCGCGCGAGGGGGAGTGCGGCCATGCCGGAGAACCAGTGGTGGGCGTGCAGGACGTCGTATCGCGGCAGTCGGGCGAGTTCGGAGCGGAAGTCCTCGACGAACTCCTCATGCCGACCCTTCGCGACCGGCTCGGCGGGACCGGCGTCGAGGAAGCGCAGGGTCACGCCGGGGGCGAGGGATGCGGCGGACGGCTGGTCGGCCGAAGAACGCCGGGTGATGACGTCGACCTCGTGGCCCGCTGCGCCCATCGCGACGGCCTGATGACGGACCACGACGTTCATCCCGCCGGCGTCACCGGAACCCGGCTCGTCACCGGGACTGGTGTGGAGCGAGATCATCGCGATGCGGAGGGGCTGGGGTTGCGAGGGCACCAGACGAGCCTAGTAGCCGTGGGCGTCCCGGCCCCTCGTGACGGAGACACCAGAACGTGCTCGCGCATGCGACGCCGGAGCGTGAGAATGATCGCGAGACGAGCGCGACGATGCGCCCGCCCAGGCGAAAGGGACGATCATGACGACGCTCAACCCGTACCTCGGCTTCCGCGGGACAGCCCGCGAGGCGATGGAGTTCTATCAGGGGGTCTTCGGTGGCGAACTGACGGTGTCGACGTTCGGCGACTTCGGCGCCGCGGTCGAGCCGGACGAGGTCGATCTGGTCATGCACTCCCAGCTGACCGGCGATGCCGGGGTCGTCTTCATGGGATCGGACACGCCGAAGCACATGGACTACCGCGAGGGCAGCAACTTCTCGATGTCGCTGAGCGGGTCGGACACCGACGAGACCCAACTGCGCGAGTACTTCGAGCGGCTCTCGGATGGCGGCACCGTCCAGCAGCCGCTGAGCGTGGCCCCCTGGGGCGACTCCTTCGGCATGGTGCAGGACCGCTTCGGGATCACCTGGCTGGTGAACATCGCCGCCCCGGCAGCCGCGTAGCCGGGGAACACTTCCACCTGGACAAGCCCGGCGAGGGACCTCCCGTTCCGGTGATCTTCTCCCGGTCCCTGAGCTTGTCGAAGGGCTCGCGTAGGCACTTCGACAGGCTCAGTGACCGGGAGAGGTGCACTCGAATTCACTCCGTTCGCCGAGCCCCTCTCCGGTCCCCGAGCCTGTCGAAGGGCGCGCCAGAGACCCCGCGAAGCCCGTATCTCTCTTTCGGTCCCTGAGCTTGTCGAAGGGCGCACGAGGAACTTCCCCAACCGTCACGACTCAGCATCTGGAATGTCAGTGGTCCATGATGGACTGGTTCCATGACCGAGACCACCATCACCGCGATCCGCGCGAGCGACGAGTGCGCCGCGCAGCTGGCGGAGTTCTCGGACGAGTGGACTGAGATCCACCGGCAGCAGGCCACGTTGGACGCACGCAAGGCGCGCCTGCTCGCCCGTTCCGCCGCCTATGCCGACGCGTTCGCCGACGCCACGGTCCCGGCCATCTTCCCGCCGGCCGAGCGTCGGGAGCTCTCCCGCCGGTCGACCTGTGCGGCCCTCGCGATGGCGACCCGGACGCCGGAGCGGACGATCCAGCGTGCGACCAACGACGCCGAACGCCTCGTGAACGACGCACCGACCGTACTCGCGTCACTGGAGGCCGGCCGCATCTCGGCCCGACATGCGCAGGTGATCACCGACCAGCTCTGCGACGTCCCGACCGCGGGTCGGGCGGTGTTCCTCGAACAGGTCCTCGTCGTCGCCGAGCGCACTACTGTCGCTGGCCTCCGCACGAGTGCCCGCGTCTTGCGCGAGCGCCTCCACCCCGAATCCATCACGGCGCGCGCAACCCGCTCGGAGGTGGACCGCCGGGTCGAGTTCGAGCCCGCCGCCGACGGCATGGCCTGGGTGCATCTCTTCACCACGGCACCCATCGCGCAGGGCATCATCGAGCGGATCGAGGCGGCGGCAGCGGAGTCGCGCGCTGCGGGTGACACTCGCACCTGCGCGCAGCTGCAGGCAGACGCCCTGGCAGCACTCGCGCTCACCGGCGTGACCCCGGAAGGCGTGATGACGAGCCCGGTCCTCCCACACCCGATCGAGGTGCAGGACCACATCAAGCCGACCGTGCAGATCACCGTCCCGGCGCTGAGCATGGCCGGCGTCAGCGACGCACCGGCCATGCTGGACGGCTACGGCCCGATCGATCCCGAGACCGCCGCCCGGCTCGCGGTGAACGCGCCCAGCTTCACCCGGATCCTCGTCCAGCCAGAGACGGGTGCGGTCTTGTCGGTTGGGCGGAATCAGTACCGGGTTCCCGCCGACCTCCAACGGGCAGTGCGGCTTCGGGACGGCACCTGTCGGGCACCCGGTTGCGGGAGGCGCGCCCGGGCCTGCGACCTCGACCATTCGGTCGCGTGGGACGACGGCGGCACAACAGATGTCGGCAACCTCGCCTGCCTCTGCCGACATCACCACCGGATGAAGCACTTCCCCGGGTGGGACCTCGACCATCGGCCGGGCGGGGTCCTCGAGTGGATGACACCTGACGGCAAACGCCACCGGACGGAACCGGACCCCGCACCGTTCTGACCCCCGCCGGTCCCTGAGCTGCGCCGCCCTGAGCTTGTCGACGTGACGAAGGGTTGCTCGTGGGCACTTCGACAAGCTCAGTGACCGTGAGAAGGTACGCCCGCGCCATTTCCGGTTCCCGAGTCCGTCGAAGGGTTGCTCGTGGGCACTTCGACAAGCTCAGTGAGCGGGAGCGGTGTGCCCGGGACGATGAGGTGTCCTCGTGGGCACTTCGACAAGGTCAGTGGCCGGGGGAGGTTCTCCGGGAACGATTCGGTCCCGAGCCTGTCGAAGGGCACTCGGGTCGCGCTGCCTCGGCTCGTGGGAGAGAGGTGTGCTCGGATGGACCTGGCTGCAGGCGTGACCCGCTCGAAGCCGACAGGTGCTGTCTCGGACAGCTGTCCGAGAAGTCGTGGTACACTGGTGGGAATGCCTCGCACATCAGGAGTTCCCGCCCTCGGTGTCGAGCAGTCCACCACTGAACGTCCCGCTCCGCCGTCGCGCGTCGAGCGCTTCGCTCCCATCCTCCGAGTGACGGGCGACCCACGTGCCGAGCGCACCAGGCAGACGATCTTCGACGCCGTCGCCACCATCCTCGCCGGTCGGCCGGAACGCGTGTCCGTCGGCGACATCGTCCGGGTCGCCGGCATCAGCCGCAGCTCGTTCTACGCCCACTTCTCCAGCCTCGACGACCTCACCGCGGCCTACTTGCGCGTGCAGTTCGCCGGCCTTGCCGCGTCCGGTGTCTCGGTGCGTCCCGCGGGGGAATCGCTGGGCAGCGCCGAGCGCGCCCGCGAAGCCTACCGACGGCTCGTCGCCCAGCTCCTCGAAGACGCACCGCTCTACTCGAGCGTGCTCGAGCTCCCCGTCGCCCGCAGCGCGTTCGACGACCTCGTCGGCGAGCACGCCGACCACCTCATCGGATCGCTGCTCGAGCGCACCGAGGTCCCGGTCGGCATCCCGGCGGGCCTGGTCTCCGCCTATGTCGCCGGTGGCACGCTCTCCCTCGTCGACGGCTGGCGCCGCGGACGCATCGACGTCTCGGACGACGAACTGGTCGAAGCCCTGGTCGCTCTGCTGCCCGCCTGGCTGCTCGACGAACGACCCGTCGGCGCGTCACCGCCATCACCGACCCCCGAACCATCCGGCCGCTGAACCGCCGGAGCACGACGACGCCGGTGCGCAAGTACCGGTGACGACCTGAGAAGAGAAGAGGAACCATGCAGTTCATCGTTGGAGAGACCCTGGTCTACCCGCACCACGGAGCGGTCACCATCACCGAGTTGTCGAAGGTGACGATCAAGGGTGTCGAGCAGGACGTCATGACGCTTCGCGTGCACACGTCCGAGCTCACCATCAAGCTGCCGATCGCGAACGCCGACCTCGTCGGTGTGCGCGACGTCATCGACCACGACGGCGTCCAGGCCGTCTACGGCGTGCTCCGCGAGCCGTTCGTCGAGGAGCCCGGCAACTGGTCGCGTCGATACAAGGCCAACCAGGAGAAGATGGCCAGTGGCAACGTCCACCGCGTCGGCGAGGTTGTCCGCGACCTGTGGCGTCGCGACCAGGACAGCGGCGTGTCGGCCGGCGAGAAGCGCATGCTCCAGAAGGCGCGCCAGGTGCTCGTCTCCGAACTCGCGCTCGCGCAGTCGATGACCGACGAAGAGGCGTCCGCGGGCCTCGACGAGGTGCTCGCCTCGTCGATCGCGACCCCCGAGGCCGTCGCAGCCAAGTAGGACCCATGTAAACGAAGAGCGCCCCGCCGGTTCGGCGGGGCGCTCTTCGTCGTCGTGGAGGGTGCCTCAGCCGCCGGTGTTGCCGCTGACGATCGCCAGCACGCCGACGACCGCGATGGCGATGATGGGACCGAACGACAGGGCGGCCTTGGTGATCGTCCAGGCGCGGCTCTCGCGTTCCGGTGCCGGCAGTTCGGCGGGCGACACGTAGACCGGAGCCTGCCCACCGTCACCGGACACGGCGCCGCTGAGCTGCAGCACCCGCGTGTCCGTCCACGTCCGTCCGTCGAAGTGGACCTGGCGTTCCTCGTCGGTCGGGTGCGGGTACCAGCCCGCAGCTTCGGCCTGCGACGGCTTGTCCCGTTGGAACCGCAGCACCCTCGAGTCGCCCCAGGTCTCGCCGTCGAAGTGGAGTTCCTTCGTCGGGTCGTCGGGGTGCGGGTACCAGCCTGCGGTCGTAGCCATCCCCCAAGTATGACAGCGGGATCGGGGATGCCGAGACCGTCCGATGGGCGGCAGAATGGAGACAATCATGACGACGACACCGCGACCTCGAGCCCCACGTCCGCAGATCATCCTCGAGGTGGTCCGTAGTTCCTGGGTCACACCGCACCTCGTGCGCCTCACCCTCGGCGGTCCCGGCTTCGCCGACTTCCAGCCCAAGGACGCCACCGACAGCTACGTGAAGATCTCCTTCGCCAAGCCCGAACTCGGCCTCGAGCCGCCCTACGACATCGCGGCACTCCGCGAGACGCTGGCACCCGCCGACCTCCCGGTCACCCGCACCTACACGGTGCGACGCGTGGATCAGTCGGCGGGCACCATCGACATCGACTTCGTGGTGCACGGCGATGAGGGGATCGCCGGCCCGTGGGCCGCTGCCGCTCAGCCGGGAGACCGCGTCGTGCTCGCCGGCCCCGGCGGTGCCTACCGGCCCGACCCGACCGCCGACTGGCACCTCTTCGCGGGCGACGAGTCGGCGATCCCCGCGATCGCGGCTGCCCTCGAGGCACTCCCGGCGGACGCGAAGGGGCTTGCGTTCCTCGAGATCGGTGGCCGGGACGACCTCGTCGAGCTCGACCACCCGGCCGGGGTGCAGCTCATCTGGGTCGGCCGTGCGGCCCGCGACGAATCGACGGCCGCGCTCCTCGCGACCGCCATCACCGGACACCCGTGGCCCGACGGACGCGTGCAGGTCTTCGCCCACGGCGAGCGGGAGTCGATGAAGGCGTTGCGCGAGGTGTTCCTCACCCAGCGCGGGCTCGACCGCTCCCAGCTCTCACTGTCCGGGTACTGGGCCTACGGACGCACCGAAGACCGCTTCCAGGCGGAGAAGCGCGAACCGATCGGGGTCGTCCTGCCGATGTCGTGACGCCCGCCCCGGCGCCGCGCTGCGGGCGGGCGCGGGACTCAGTGCGAGGGGTCGGCCGGCTTGCTGCGCGTCC
>NZ_JACYTW010000063.1:0-19396 GCF_014841395.1 Plantibacter sp. CFBP 13570
CCGCGAGCGCGTCGCCGCCGTTCGCGGGACCGTCGACGTCGGCGCGACCCCGGGCGGCTGGCGGCTGTCCGCGAGCCTCCCGACCGGCGAGCCGACGCACCCCGGTCCGACACACCCGACCCCGACGCACCCCGAGGAGTCCCCCGCATGACCACCGTGCTCGTCGTCGACGACCAGTCGCTCATCCGCCAGGCCGTCGCCGACATCCTCTCGTCGGAGTCGGACCTCGAGGTCGTGGGCGAAGCCGTCGACGGCGCACAGGCGGTGTCGCTCGCGCAGGAGTTGCGACCGGACGTCGTGCTCATGGACATCCGCATGCCCGTCCTCGACGGCATCGGTGCGACCGCCGCGATCTGCGCGGACCCCGAGCTCGCGGACACCCGGGTGCTCATCCTCACCACGTTCGAGGAGGACGAGAACCTCATCGCCACCCTGCGGGCCGGCGCGAGCGGCTTCATCGGCAAGGGCTCGGAGCCCGAGGAGATCGTCCGCGCCGTGCGCGCGGTGCACGCCGGAGACGCGCTCCTGTCCCCCGCGGCGACCCGGAGTCTCATCACGAAGTACGTCGTCGCTGCGGACGAACCGACGAGTCCGCGCCCGGTCCCCGCCGAGCTGGCGCTGCTCACCGAGCGGGAACTCGAGGTGCTGCTCCTCGTGGCCCGCGGACGGTCCAACCAGCAGATCGCCGACGAGCTCGTCATCTCACCACACACCTCGAAGACCCACGTGAACCGCATCATGACGAAGGTCGCCGCCCACGATCGCGCCCAGCTCGTCATCCTCGCGTACGAGAGCGGCCTGCTGCGGCCGGGCTCCGACGACTGAACCGGTACTGTCGTCCTGTCCACGACGCCGTCCGGCTCGCGGGCCCAGCAGACGAGGAAGTGCGATGGCCGGATCCCCCACAGCCCGACAGGCGGCGAGCACGCTGCCGGCCCTCACGCCCGGGCCGCACCGCCGCCACCTCGGCCTGATCTCGATCGTCGCCTGTTTCGGCGGGTTGCTCTTCGGCTACGACACCGGCGTGATCAACGGGGCGCTGCGTCCGATGACCGCGGAACTCGGGCTCACGCCGTTCACGGAGGGCATCGTCACGAGTTCGCTCGTCTTCGCGGCCGCCGTCGGTGCGCTGCTCGGCGGTCGGGTGTCGGATGCGTGGGGCCGGCGGCGGAGCATCATCGTGCTGGCGGTGCTCTTCTTCGTCGGGACGCTCGTGGTCGTCTGCTCGCCGAACGTCGAACTGCTCGTGGCCGGTCGCGTGCTGCTCGGACTGGCCGTCGGCGGTGCCTCCGCCGTCGTCCCGGTCTACCTGGCGGAGCTCGCTCCGTATGAGATCCGAGGGTCGATCACCGGCCGGAACGAGGTCGCGATCGTCCTCGGACAGTTGTCGGCGTTCGTGATCAACGCGGTCATCGGCACCGTGTTCAGCGAGCACATGAGCGTGTGGCGCATCATGTTCGCCGTCTGCGCCCTCCCGGCGGTCGCGCTGTTCGTCGGCATGCTGCGGATGCCCGAGTCACCGCGGTGGCTCGTCGACCACGGTCGCCGCGAGGACGCCCTGGACGTCCTGCGGACCGTCCGCGCAGACGACCGCGCCGTCGCCGAACTCGCGGAGGTGGAGGCATCCATCACCGCGCAGCGCGACGAACACCGGATCGGGCTCGGGGCCGTCCTCCGCAACCCCTGGCTTGTGCGCATCCTGCTCGTCGGTGTCGGCGTCGGGATCGCCCAGCAGCTCACCGGGATCAACTCGATCATGTACTACGGGCAGACCGTGCTCGTGGAGTCGGGCTTCGACGAGAGCGCCGCGCTCATCGCCAACATCGCGCCCGGCATCATCGCCGTCGTCGGTGGCTTCATCGCCCTCACCTACATGGACCGACTCGACCGACGGAAGACGTTCGTCATCGGCTTCTCGCTCACGACCGCGTGCCATCTGCTCATCGGCTTCTCGTCGATGATGCTCGAGCCGGGCGACCCGATGCGTCCCTGGGTCATCCTGGTCCTCGTGGTCGTGTTCGTCGGCTCGATGCAGACGTTCCTCAACGTGGCGGTCTGGGTCTACCTCGCCGAGGTCTTCCCGCTCCAGATGCGCGGCCTCGGGATGGGCGTCTCGATCTTCATGCTCTGGGTCGCCAACGGGTTCCTGGCGCTGTACTTCCCGTCGCTCGTCGACGGCCTCGGCATCACCGGGACCTTCTTCGTGTTCGCGGGTGTCGGCGCGCTCGCGCTCCTGTTCGTCGCCACCCAGGTACCCGAGACGCGGGGGCGGAGCCTCGAGGCGCTGGGCGAGGACGTGTCGACCGGCGCCATCTTCACCCGGAAGCGGTGACCTCCGACTACCCGGTGAGGTGGTCGATCAGGATCTTGGTGCCGATGAGGATCAGGATGACCCCTCCGGCGATCTCCGCCGGCTTGCCGAAGCGCTGACCGACGCGACGGCCGATGAAGACGCCCAGGAACGCGAGCACGAACGTCGTCAGTCCGATGAGGACGACGGCTTCGACGATGGAGCCGGGCAGGAACGCGAGCGTGATGCCGATGGCCAGCGCGTCGATGCTCGTGGCGAGCGCGAGGATGAGGAGTCGCCGGACGTCGATGCGGTCGGAGTCGACCTCGGTGTCCTCGTGGCTCGAGAACGCCTCCCAGAGCATCTTGCCGCCGACGAGGGCGAGCAGGCCGAAGGCGACCCAGTGGTCGACCTCCGTGATGTACCGCGCGAACTGCGTGCCGAGGAACCAGCCGATGAGCGGCATGACCGCTTGGAACAGTCCGAAGGTCCCGGCGATCACGAGCGCGTGACGCACGTTGAACCGCCGCATGTGCAGGCCCTTGGTGAGGGCGACGGCGAAGGCGTCGGCGGAGACGCCGAGCGCGATGAGGAGCAGCGGCCAGAACGTCATGTCGCGGGGTCTTCCTGTGATGCGTCCTGGACGCGGAGATGCGTTCGGGCGCCATGCCGCGAGGACCCGTCAACGTTGCCAGCGCAGTGCGGCGGCGGCAAGCCGAGACGTCCGATTGCCAGCGTTTCGCCTCGCCTAACGCGGCTGTTCGGGCGACCGCGAGGCTTGCTCGATACAGCGTTTCGTGTACTGTCGTTCGCGTGACCGACACCATGACGCCGACCGCGACCCTGACGCACACCGCCGCGCTCGCGAGGCTGGGGCACGCCCTGTCGGACGAGACCCGGGCCCGGATCCTCCTGACCCTGCGCGAGGCACCGGCCTTCCCCTCCGACCTCGCGGACGCACTCGGCGTCTCCCGACAGGTCATGTCGAACCAGCTCGCCTGTCTCCGCGGCTGCGGCCTCGTCGAAGGCGTCAAGGAAGGACGCAACACCTGGTACCGCCTGGCGGACAGCCACCTGGCGCCGGCGCTCGACGACCTCCTCCGGCTCGTCCTGGTCGTCGATCCCGCCTGCTGCTCGGGTGAGAGCTGCACCTGCGCATGAGCACCGTCGGCCCGCCGAGCCCCCGTCTCCGCGCCCAGCTGAGCCCCGCCAGACGCGCGAGGCTGCAGCGCCGGATCCGCTGGATCGTCGCGGCGACCATCGCCTACAACGTCGTCGAGGCCATCGTCGCCCTGTCGGCCGGGACCGTCGCCTCATCGGCAGCCCTCGTCGGCTTCGGTCTCGACTCGATCGTCGAGGTCCTGTCCGCCGCCGCGGTCGCCTGGCAGTTCTCGAGCCCCGACCCCCAGCGCCGGGAACGGGTCGCCCTCCGGGTGATCGCCCTGTCGTTCTTCGGCCTCGCCGCGTTCGTGAGCGTCGACGCCGCCCGTTCGCTGCTCGGGTTCGCCGAGGTCCAGCACTCGACCGTCGGCATCGTCCTCGCGGCGGTCAGCGTCGTGATCATGCCGGCGTTTTCGCTGTTCGAGCGCCGGACCGGGAAGGAGCTCGGCTCCGCCTCCGCGGTCGCCGACTCCAAGCAGACGCTCATCTGCTCCTACCTGTCAGCCGCGGTCCTCATCGGGCTGGTCCTCAACAGCACCCTCGGCTGGGCCTGGGCGGACGCCGTCGCCGCCCTCGTCATCGCCGGCTTCGCGGTCCGTGAGGGAGTCGAAGCCTGGCGTGGAGACGCGTGCAAGCGGCCGGTCTCATCACTCGCCTCGGAGAACACGGACACCTGCGACTGCTGCTGAGCACGCGCACCTTCCCACACGGCCGGGATACGCTGCTGGCATGCCTGCCGCCGACGACGCACCCGACGCTCCCGAGATCGAAGCCCTCCTCGCCGCAGCCGCGAACGACCGCTCGAACGCACCAGCGTTCCTGACGGCGCTCCTCGAGAGCACCGTGATCGTGGCGGGGACCGTGACCGACGACGGCATGGCGACCCTGGCTGACCTCCTCGACTCGGACGGCAGCTCGGTGCAGCCGTTCTACACCTCGAAGGCGCGCTTCCAGGAGACACTCCAGGTCGTCCCGTCGTTCGAACAGCACCTCCTCGCCCTCCCCTGCCGCGTCCTGTGGCAGATGACCCGAGGCGCGAGGTTGGTCCTGAACCCGCACTCCACGCACGGCAAGGAGTTCCTCCCCGGCGAAGTCGCCCAGCTGCTCGACGGCGAGGCGGTACTCACACCACGCGTGGTCGAGCGCGAGACCGAGGTCATGGTGGGACAGCCGGCTCGCATCCCACCAGGGATGACCGAGACCCTGACCGCGGTCCTCGCCGAGTACGGCGAGGTCGACGAAGCGGTGCTGGGCTGGAAGGTCACCCCGCAGGAGGGCGGCACGTTCGACGAGTGCTACCTCCTCGTCATCGTCGGCGCCCCGACCGCCCGTGAGACGATCAGCGGTCCGCTCGCACGAGCCCTCGCGACATACTCGGCGAGCGTGCCGATCGACGTCATGTACGTGGCGCCTGGCGCGAAGCATCTCCTGACCAGTGTCCCGCCGTTCCATCGCCGCAAGCGAGGGCTGTTCCGGCGACGATGAGCAGTGGGCTGAGTCGAACGGTGCCCGCGATCGCACGTGGCGCACGCGTCCTCACGATCGCCGCGCTGCTGGGCGTCCTCACAGCGTGTAGCGCGCCACTGTCGGGGGTGCCCACCGAGACTCCGACCGGATCCGCACCGAATGCATCAGCGGCTCTCCCGCCCCCGCCGACGTCCGCCTTCCCGGGGCTCGCCTGCGATGCGCTCGTCCCGGACGCGGAGGTCGCATCCTTCCTGGGCGCCGCAGCCGCGCCGCAACCGCTCACCGTCGACGACGCCCCGGTCCTGCAGGACAGCGGGACCGTCTGCGCCTGGGCCGACGAAGCGGCCGACACCTCATTGACCGTCCGAATCGTCGGAGACGGCGTCGACCACTGGGCCACCTTCAACCACTGGTACGAGCACACCGACTGGAGCGCGAGCGTCGGCGAGATCAACGGGACGATGTGCTCGGACGGCGCCTGCTCCGTCCACGCCCTCGACGGCGAGCGGTTCATCGAGGTCGATGCGACGGGGGTCGACAACCCGGCAGGGACGCGCACGGAGGAACTGACTCGGACGGCGCTCGCGGCGGCCCCGGTTCCGGCACCCACCGCGCCCCCGTCGTCGTCGGCACCCACCTCGCGCTCCTGCGCCACGGCGTTGCCGGTGGACACCGCGGCGGCACACCTCGGCGCAGCCACCACCGGCGCGAGCTACGTGAGCACCGCGACACCGAGCTACCACCTCGTGCAGGACTCGCTCCAGCGGGTCGGCGGGCTCGACTGCCGACTGCTGTCCGCGGACTCCCGCGAGCTCGTCCGGTTCACGGTGCTCCCCGGAGGTGCGTGGGTGCTTCGCGAGGACAGTCCGGTCGGCGCCGTGGATGCGACTGGGAGCGAGCACTCGGCGCATGCTCGACGTGGCGACGACTGGGTGCGCCTGCAGGCCCCCGGGGCGAGCGAGGAGACGACTCGGGCCCTGCTGGCCGAGCTGCTCGGCTGAGCTCGACGTGCGTTAGAACACCGGCCGATCCGCGATGGACACGAGGACCGCGGCGATCACGGTCACGACGGTCAGCGCGATGGCGACGACCCACTGGATCCGAGGCACCGCGCGTCGGATCACGAGGACCAGGTGCGCCAGGAGCGCCAGCACCGCTACGGCGGCGACCACAGTGCCGACCACCGCCGGCTCGAACACCGCGACCTGTTCCGTCGCGATGCCGTCGGCACCCGGCGCCTGGTACCAGATCATCGTGGTCTGCGTCGCCGCGACCAACAGGCCGAGTGCGGCGATCACGAGCAGGGCTGACGCTACGAGGATCCGTTGGACGCGGGACATGCCCCCAGTATGCCGACCGCCGGTCGCACACGGGCGAACGCCCCACCCACGGATCGTGGGCGGGGCGTTCGGTTCGTTCGATTCGTTCGATTCGGACGAGTGTCGAGCCCGGCTCAGGCGTTGATCGACTGCGGGTGGTCGGTCGTGGAGTCGACGGTGATCTTCCGCGGCTTCGCACGCTCGCTCACCGGGATGATCACGGAGAGCACACCGCTGTCGTAGGACGCGGTGATGCCGTCGAGGTCGACTCCCTCGCCGAGGGTGAACTGCCGCAGGAAGTGGCCGCCACCGCGCTCGCGTGCGAGCCAGCGGACACCCTCGCGACTGTCGGCCGTGCGCTGAGCACGGATGGTCAGCTGACCTCCGTCGACGTCGACGTCGATGGATCCGGGGTCGATGCCGGGGAGGTCGGCGACCATCATGTACCGGTCGCCGTCACGGAAGAGGTCCACCGGCATGGGCCGGGGTGCGCGCACGGAGTCCAGTACGGAGGCCGCGAAGCGGTCGAGCTGGCTGATGGGATCGAGGGTCATTGCCATGGGTGTTCTCCTTCCCTGTCGCCCGATGACGGATCGGGCTCATCGATTGTCAGTGCCCGGAAGCCACAGATCCGGTGGTTCAGATCTGCACTTCGTGGTGTAGATTTTTTATACATCCGAAACCTGATCCATTGCAACCCGTTCAAAGGAAACCTCAAGCATGGCCGATCGTGACGGCGCGACACCCGTGTACGGCATCGCCGTCGCAGCCCAGCTCGCCGGCGTCCCGGAGGCGTCCCTGCGGCTCTTCGAGAGCAAAGGCCTCCTCACCCCGTCCCGGACCGAGGGCGGCACCCGTCGCTACAGCGAGGATGACATCGAGCGACTCAAGCGCGTCACCGACCTCCGCGACGACGGCGTCAACCTCGCCGGCATCGCTCGCGTGCTCGATCTCGAGGACATCAACCAGGGACTCCGAGACCAGCTCGACGCCGACCAGGACTGAGCGTCGGGTCGATCCCACCGCCGGCAGATGGCAGCATGGAGGGATGAGCCTGCAGCGAAGCACTCCGTCCGCCCAGCACGTCGACGCCGCCGGGATCGAGGCGTTCATCACGGCCCTCGAGCACACGCCGAACGTCGAACCGCACAGCCTGATGCTCCTGCGCGGCGGGAACGTCGTCGCCGAGGGCTGGTGGGCGCCGTACTCGGCTGATCGGGTGCACCTGCTGTACTCGCTGAGCAAGAGCTTCACCTCGACCGCCGTCGGCCTCGCCGTCGAGGAGGGCCTGCTCGGACTCGACGACACGATCATCAGCCACTTCCCGGAGCTCGACGCCGAGATCACCGACCCCCGCAGCCGCGCCATGCGCGTGCGACACGTGCTCGCGATGGCGAGCGGCCACCGCGAGGAGACGATCATGCGGGCCGCTGCGATCGACCCGACGAACCTCGTCCGCGGCTTCCTGCTCCTCCCGCCCGACGAGGACCCGGGAACCGTCTTCGCGTACAACCAGCCCTGCACGTACACGGCCGCGGCGATCGTCCAGCGCGTCACGGGCGGGACGCTCACCGACTACCTGCGACCGCGGTTGCTCGAGCCACTGGGTATCGGCGAGTTCGACTGGCAGCAGGACGACGAGGGCTTCGAGCTCGGGTACAGCGGCCTGCACGCGACGACGGAGGCGATCGCCGCACTCGGTCAGCTCTATCTGCAGGGCGGCGCCTGGGAGGGCCGACAGTTGCTGCCGGCCGCCTGGGTCGCCGAGGCGACGCGATCGCACATCGCGAACGGCGACGACCCTGAGTCGGACTGGGCGCAGGGGTACGGGTTCCAGTTCTGGATGGCCCGTCACGGGTTCCGCGGCGACGGCGCTTACGGTCAGTACTGCGTCGTCCTGCCGGAGCACGACGTCGTCCTGGCGATCACGGGGCAGAGTCTCGACATGCAGGCCGTGCTGAACGCCGCGTGGGAGCACCTGTTGCCGGCCTTCGGGACGGGCGAGGCCTCCGACGCGGTGCGCGGTGTGAGCACAACCGCCGATCAGGCGTTGCTCGAACGCCTGGCGGGGCTCGCCCTGCCGCCGCTCGACGCGTCGGACGAAACCGGCGCGGCTTCGTCACTGCGCGAGCTCGTCGGACGGACGTTCTCGGCCGCCGCCGATACCGGCCTGGCGCAGCTGACGGCGCTCGAGGTGACGGCGGGCGAGGGTGACGACATCGTGCTGGTCGTGCACGAGGGCGACGACCGGGTGGAGCTCGTCCCCGGTGTCGGCGCGTGGCGGACGCATGGACCGATCACGGCGAGTGCCGCCTGGGGCACGGGCGGCGAGGACGGAGCGCGGGTCCTCCGCGTCGACGCGATCTTCATCGAGACACCCCACCGCATGCACCTCGAGATCGACCCGGCGTCCGGCACCTTCGACGCCTGGTGGGAGACGACGCCGCTCCGGACCTCCCGTCTCGCCGAGGTGCAGCGGCCGAGCGCGGTCGTCGCAGGCGGGGGCAAGTCGTCCTGGTGAGCTGACGCTCGGGGACCGGAGCGTGCTCAGGGACCGGAATGTCTCCGGTGAACCTCTCCCGGCCACCGAGGCGCCCCAACCGAGCTGCCCTTCGACAAGCTCAGGGACCGGAACATCCCCGGTGAACCTCTCCCGGCCACCGAGGCGCCCCAACCGAACTGCCCTTCGACAGGCTCAGGGACCAGAGCGTCCCGAGCACACCCCCTCCGGTCACTGAGCCTGTCGAAGTGCCCACGAGGACACCGCGTCCTTCCGCATGCAGATCAACGGCGGCATACCCCCACTACGCTCTGACCAGCGCCGTCACGACGAGGAGACCGCATGAGAGCCGTACGCATCACCGCACCGGACGAGGCCACCGTCCTCGATCGACCGGATCCACAGGCCGGACCGGGTGAGGTCCTCATCCACATCGAGCGCGCAGGACTCTGCGGCACCGATGTCGCGCTCTTCCGAGGGACCATGCCGTACCTCGCCGACGGCCGCACGACCCTGCCGCTCCAACCCGGCCACGAGTGGGCCGGTCGGGTGGTCTCGGTGGGCGAGGGTGTCACCTCGACTGCAGCGGGAGACCTCGTCACCGGTGATACCTTCATCGGTTGCGGCGTCTGCACGCTCTGCACCTCGGGCCGACACCACCTCTGTCCCGACCATCTCGAACTCGGCGTCCTCGGGCAACTGGACGGCGCCCTCGCGGAACTCCTCGTCGTCCCCGAACGCGCGGTCCATCGCCTCCCGGCCGGGGTCGACGCGGACCTCGGCGCGATGGTCGAGCCCGCCTCCTGCTCACTCCGTGGCGTCCGGCTCACGGCGGTGGGCCCCGGCGACCGCGTGCTCGTCTGGGGCGCCGGAACCCTCGGCATGTTCGCCGCGCTCTTCGCCGCCGACGCCGGAGCCGGCGTGGCCGTCGCCGCACGGCGCGACTCCAACCGGAACTTCGTGGCCGGGTTCGGCCTCGAGACCCGCGACCCGGCCGACCTCGGCGACGAGCGGTTCGACGTGATCATCGAGGCGACGGGTTCGGCCGAGGTCACTCAGCGCCTGCTCGACAACGCCACCGCCGGCGTCCGCATCGCACTCCTCGGCGTGCCCGGCGGCGACGTCAGCCTCCCGTCCGGCAGACTCATCGCCCTCGACGCCACCGTCCACGCGGTCCTCGGCGGCTCAGCCGACATCGACGAGGCTGCGCGGCGGTTCGCGACCATGGGCGACACGGTCCGCCGATTGATCGGCTCCGTGATCACCCTCGACGACGTGCCACGGGTGCTCGCCGAGGGACTCCCCCGCGCGGCCGGCGGCGGACCGAAGACACAGATCCGCTTCTGAATCGCGCGGGGCCGGGACCGGCTCAGATCAGCCGAGACCGTTCATGCGGGAGCGGGCGAGGCCGACGACACCCACGAACGCACCTCCCAGCAGCAGGGCGATCGCGAGCGCGAACGGGGCCGCGTCGGCGCCGGTCCGCACCAGCGTGTCTTCACTCGCTCGATGTGACGACCCTGCACTGATGGCGGTCGCAGTCGAGGTCGCGGGCTCCACCTGCTGCCCGCCCGGAAGCGCAGGACCCTCGGGTACCCGGGGGTTCTCGGGGATCTCGGGCGCGACCGGCTCCGATGGGGCGACGACGGTGACGACGAGGTCCGTCGCAGCACCGGCGAGTCCACCGGCACGGGCTCGGACCGTCACCGTGTGTGTTCCCTCGGCGAGCGACTCGGTGGGCCGGAAGACCCAGGTCTCCTCGATCGTCGCCTCAGCGGTCCCGATCGGAACACCGTCGACCTCGATCCCGACCTCCGTGCCGACGGGCGCGGTCCCGCTCAGCGTCGCATCGGGCGCGAGAACGCCGTCGGCCGGCGCAGTGATGGTCGCGGCGCCGGGCGTGAGCTCGAGCTCGAACGGCGTGGTGGACGCGATCCGACCGTTCTGGACGAAGCCCATGGTGCCTCCGCGGAGGGTGCCGTAGGGGGCATCGGCGTCCACCGCCAGGTCGACGGTCTGCACGCCGTCCCAGACGCTCCTCTCCGTGCCACAGTCGGCGGTCGAACCGTCGGGGCCGATGACGCAGTCCGGCGCACCGATTCCCACGATGGTCGTCCGATCGGGTGCCGTGAACCGCATGACCCCTGACGTACCGCCATTGACCGGCACCTCCACGGTGAGTGCTTGCCCCGCCGCAGCCTTGGCGAGGTGCGGTGGGAGCACCTCGATGGTGAAGGGGGTCGACGCGACCACGGTCCCGCGCACCTCGAATGCGATCGAACCGCCGGTCAGCGTCCCGGCTGGAGCGTCGGGGTCGACGCGCATCGTCGCCATCAGCTCGGACGTCCAGACCTTCGCGTCCGTACCGCAGCGGACCTGGGTGGCGTAGCGCGTGTCGCAGCCGCCGGTCGTCACGATGCCGATCGTCGCATGCTCCGGAGCGGTCACGACGAGGGTGCCGGTCTCGCCGGTGGTGAACGACATGACGAGGCCCTCACCGGCCCGGGCGTCACCGATGGGGTCGATGACCGCCGCCGCCGAGGCGGACTGCGGTGCGGCGAGGACGAGCAAGGACAGGGCGGTGGTCGTTGCGAGCGCCCACGCGCTCGGTCGGAGACCGCGTCTCCGCGTCGGACGGTCGTTGTGGTCATGCATGGTGATGCTCCGATCTGGCGGTGTTCGGGTTGGTGGCGACCACGAGCGCGGTCACGTCGGATGGATCAGGCGATGGGGTCGAGCACCGAGGCTCGGGCGAGGCGAGCGAGGACGGCGACGATGACGAACTGGACGGCGAACAGGGCTGCCGTCAGCACCAGGGCGGTCACCGCGGTGGCTTCACCCTCCAACGGAGAGACGCCGGGGAGGAAGCCGATGCCGAACACGATCAACGCGTCGAGGAGGAAGGTGGACGACACGAGCGCCATCAGGACGCGGGCGTCGTCGGATCGGTGTGGGTTCCGGACGTTCGAGGACATATAGGTAAAATATCATATGTTGGATAGAAACTGAAGTATGAGTTCATCAGGAACGAGAATCGCTCGCGTTCAGCGCCCCCGATCTTCCCGAACGCGTGAGGCCATGACCGGCTCGAAGCCACGACCGACGTCGATCCCGCCGGGACGACCACGCAGCGGGGTCAGACCGAGGCGCGCTCCACGAGCTCGCACGGGATCGTCGTCATCTCCGGGACATCGTCGCCGGCGATGAGGCGGTGCAGCGTCTGCACGAGCAGCGCACCCTTCTCCGCGGTGTGCAGATCGACCGTCGTCAACGCGGGATAGGCGTCCACCGCGAACACGTTGTTGTCGACCGCGGTCATGGCGATCTGCGCCGGCACCGGGATCCCCCGGTCTCGAAGCACCCCGAGCGCTCCGGTCGCCATCTGCGCCGACGCCGCGAACACCGCATCGACCTGCCGGCCGTTTGCGAGGAGCCGTTCCATCGCCCGCGCGCCGCTCGTCGGTGTGAAGTCACCCTCCTCCTCCGGTCCCGGCTCGAGTCCCGCCTCGAGGAGGGCGCGCCGCCACCCGGCACGGCGGTCGATACCGGCCGCGGTGTCGAGCGGTCCGGTGATCGTGGCGATGCGGGACCGACCGGCCTCCACCAGACGCCGGGTCGCCAGGGCGCCCGCCTCCACGTTGTCGACGTCGACGACGTGCCCAGGTGGCGTCGTCTCCTCGAGCGCCCGCACCCCGAACACGACCGGGAGGGACGTCGACAGCTTCGCGTACGCCTGCATGCTCGTGTGATGCGAGAGGACGAGCGCGCCGTCCACGTTGCCGCCGGTGAGGAACCGACGGGTCTTGTCCGGGTCGACGTCGGATTCGATCAGCAGGGTCAGCGTGTAGTCGGTCGACGACGCGTACATCGCAGCACCCTGGATGACCTCGGCGAAGTAGGGATCGGCGAAGAACTCGGCGGTGCGTTGCGGGATGACCATCGCGATCGTCTGCGCACGCCGACGCACGAGGCTGCGTGCCGCGCGGTTCGGGACGTAGTGCAGCTGCTCGACGGCGGCGGTCACCGACGCGACCGCCTCCGGCGTCACCTGGGAGGACCCGTTGATGACGCGGGAGGCGGTGGACTTGGAGACGCCCGCGAGCGCTGCCACCGCGATGAGCGTGGGGACGGTGGAGTCCGTCTCGGTGTCGATGGTGTGTCTCCTCAGTCGTGCCGGTGTGAAGACACTGTATGCGGCGCAGGCGTCATCCCTTGACCGCGCCCTGCATGATGCCCGCCACGAGCTGCTTCCCCGCGAGGACGAAGAGGATCAACAGTGGGATCACCGAGAGCACCGCGCCGGCGAGCACGAGCGAGTGGTCCGGGGTCTGTCCGCCGCTCGCACTCAGGGCCGCGAGCGCCGTCTGCACACTCGGGTTCCGCGGACCGAGGACGAGGAGTGGCCAGAGGAAGTCGGTCCACGCGGCCATGAAGGTGAAGAGCGCGAGGACGGCCATCGCCGGGCGGGCGGCCGGCAGCGCGACATGCCAGAAGGTGCCCCACATCGACGCGCCGTCGACGCGCGCGGCCTCGATGAGCTCGTCGGGGATGACGTCGACGAGGTACTGGCGCATGAAGAACACACCGAACGCGGTCACGAGCCCCGGCAGGATCACCGCCTGGAGCGTTCCCACCCACTCCCACTCGGCCATGAGCATGAACAACGGGATGATGCCGAGCTGCGTGGGGATGGCCATCGTGGCGATCACCGCGAGCAGCAGCCCGTTGCTGGCCCGGAACTTCAGCTTCGCGAAGGAGTAGCCGGCGAGGGTCGAGAAGAACACCACCGAGACCGTGATCGCGCCCGAGATGATGACGCTGTTCGCGAGCGCCTGCAGGAACGGCGCGGTCTCGAACACCTTCGCCGCGTTGCCGAGGAAGTTCGGGCCGGGGAGGACGGCGGGCGGCACGAGGTTCGTGTCGGAGGACTGCCGACTCGAGATGACGAACGACCACCACAACGGGAACGCCGAGATGGCGAAGAACGCGATCAGGATGGCGTAGGTGAGGATGCCCGGCCGCTCGTGGTCCTTGCCCTTGCGGTATCGCGGGGCCTCCGTGGTCGCGGCCGGTTCGGTCCGCGTGCGTTCCATCAGGGTGCTCATGCTCGTCCGCCTCGCTGGTCGGTGGTGCTCGTGGTCTTTGAACGCGAGCGGGCCGGGCTGGTGCTGACGGACCGCGTCGTGATGAGGGTGTCGCGCACCTTCGGGATCCGCACCGGACGTGCGTCGTTCGTCCGGATGGCCCTGGTGATCGCGAAGTTGATCAGGCCCGCGAGGATGATCACGAGGAACAGGATCCAGGCGGTGGCGGATGCTCGACCGAAGTCCCGCCTCGGGAAGGCGAGCTCGTACAGGTACAGGACGATCGTCTGGAACTGCCGGTCGGATCCGCCGTTGCTCCGGGGGTCGAACAGCTTCGGTTCCGTGAAGATCTGCAGCCCGCCGATCGTCGAGGTGATGACGACGAAGATGAGCGTCGGACGGATCATCGGGATCGTGATCGACCAGAACCGTCGGAGCTTGTTCGCGCCGTCCAGCGCGGCGGACTCGTAGACGTCCCGTGGGATCGCCTGCATCGCTGCGAGGAGGATGAGGGCGTTGTAGCCGGTCCACCGCCAGTTCACCATGCTCGCGATGGCGACGTGCGAGGGGAAGACGTCGAACGCCCACCGGATCGGGTCGAGCCCGAAAAGCTCGAGGAGGCCGGCGACCGGTCCGTGGTACTGGTTGAAGATCTGCAGGAAGATGACTGCGACGGCGACCGGCGCCACGATGTACGGCAGCAGGATGCTCATCCGCCAGAACGTGCGACCGCGGAGCGTCTGGTCCAGGAGGGCGGCGATCAGCGTCGCGATGACGAGCTGCGGCACCGCCGAGAGCAGGAAGATGCTGACGGTGTTGCCGAACGCGTTCCAGAAGAACGGGTCCGAGAGGACGGAGACGTAGTTGTCGAGTCCGACGAAGTCCCCCTGGCCCTTCAACAGATGCCACTCGTACAGCGACACGTTGAAGGTGTAGACGATCGGGAAGATGCCGATGAGGGCGAAGAGGATGAAGAACGGCGCGATGTACAGGTACGGCGAGGCGCGGTAGTCGAAGCGGTTGAGCTTCTGTCTGAACGTCAACGCGGCAGGTGGCCGGCGGACGGTTGCGGTGCTGGTCATGGCTCTGCCAATCCGGGAGAGGGAGCGGGAGGGGTACCGGGGCGTCCGCGTGCGAACGGACGCCCCGGCGAGCTGCGTCGGAGAGGAGGTCAGCCGACGAGCTGGTCGAGCAGCTTGAGCGCCTCGTTCCAGGCGGTGTCACCGTCGGTGATCTCGCCCTGGCTCACGCGGTCGAGGATCGGACCGAACACGTTGTCCTGGATGTTGGAGTCCTCAGGACCCTTCACCTGGGCCACGACCCCCTCGGACCGTGCGGCGAAGATCTCGCCCACCGGTGCGTCGTTGAAGAACGGGTTGGTGGAGTCCTTCACGAGCTCCTGGCCGTCGAGCGTGCTCGGGAACGGACCGGCGAGTTCGAACGATGCGGCCTGCGCCTCAGGGGATGCGAGCCAGAGGGCGAGCTCGGCCGCCTCCTCCTTGTGCTCGGAGTTCTCGGCGACGCCGAGGAACGCACCGCCCCAGTTGGCCGCGCCGCCGGGCATCACGTCGGCGAAGTCCCAACCGCTGTCGGTCGTGCCCTCGTCGTAGTAGCCCTGCACGATGCCGAGCATCCAGCTCGGGCACATGTAGGTCGCGAACTTGCCCTCCTTGGCCTCCGGGCCGACGTCCCAGCCGGGAAGACCGGCACCGAGTCCGGCCTGTTCGGCCTCGACGATCTTCGCGAACTGCTCCTTCAGCACGTCGTTGCCCTCGATGTTCAGGGTCTCGCCGTCGGCCTTGTAGTAGCCCTCCTCCTGCTGGTTCACGAAGGAGTTCCAGAAGAACCGGGGGCTGTGATAGAACGCCTTCCCGGTGGCACCGACGTACTCCTCACCGACCTCGAAGAAGCGGTCCCAGGTCGCGTCCTCGCCGCCGAAGTACGCGGCGACCTCGCTGCGCTCGCTCGGCAGACCGGCTGCCGCGAACAGGTCACCGCGGTAGCAGATGCCCTGCGGGCCGATGTCGAGACCGGCGCCGATCACGCGACCGTCGGCGTCCGTGCCCTGCTCGTACTTCCAGTCCAGCCAGGTGTCCTTGACGTCCTCGATGCCGTAGTCGCGGAGGTCGACGAAGGAGTCGCTGACCTCGGAGATGGTTCCGAGCCAGCCCTCCTCGATGGCCACCACGTCGCTGAGGCCGGTTCCGGCGGCGATCTTGGCGTAGGCGTCGTCGCGCGCAGCTCCACCACCCTCCAAGTTGGTGGCCTCGATGGTGATGTTGGGGTGCTCCTCCATGTACTTCTCGTAGTTGGCGTCGACCCCCATGGTGCCGAACGTGGTGACCGAGAGGGTGATCTTCTCGTCTCCGCCGCTGCCGGCGGGGGAACTGCACCCCGAGGCCAGGACGGCGAGGATCGATGCCCCCGCGATGGATGCGGCGGTGATGCCGCGGCGTTTGCTGTTCACAGTCACTCCTTTGTGTGTGCGCTTCGGTGTCGGCCGGCCACCCATCCGGGATCCGCGACGCGACGCCGTGGGAACGTTCCCACGGGCATGCAGGACACACTAAGCGCTGGGTTGGACGAGGTCAAGAGAGCGCTCTCATTTGTTGCGGAACGGGTGCATGATCGTGAACGGTCGGTGACGTCGTGGCCATCGGGCGGGTCCCCGTTCCGATTCGATCGGATTCATGATCGACTCATTGCCATGACCGGCTTCGATTCAGGCTTCCTCGACCTCGCCGACCAGCTGCAGCTCCCGGCCCCGGCCGACCCCGCCGAGCTGGCGCGCCTCCGCCGTCTCGACTACACGCACTTCACCGTGCTCCTCGACCCCGAACGCCGCCTGGCAGCCGCGACCGGGGTCGACATCGACGGCGCCGCCCTCCTCGACCTCGGGCGCGGCGACGACTGGCACCTCGACGACCGCGTCCCGGTGGAGGAGCAGGCCGGCCCGGAACTCTACGCGCGCAACGACCTCGACCGCGGCCACCTCGTGCGGCGGAGGGACCCGGTCTGGGGGCCCGTCGAGATCGCCCGGCAGGCCAACGTCGACACCTTCTGCTACACGAACGCCGCCCCGCAGGCTGCGGACTTCAACCAGTCACTCGAGCTTTGGAACGGTCTGGAAGACCTCGTCCTCGAGTACGCCTCGGCCGGGCGCCGGCGGCTGTCGGTCTTCACCGGGCCGGTGTTCGCCGACACGGACCCGCTCTACCGCGGCGTGCAGATCCCGCGGCAGTTCTGGAAGGTGGCGGCGTGGTCGAACGACGGAGCGCTCGCGGCGAGCGGCTACCTCCTCGACCAGTCGGCGCAGCTCGACGACCTCGACCTCGGCCGGTCCAGTGCGATCGACGACACGCACGATGCCACCGCCGTGCCCCCACTCGGCCCGTTCCGGACCTTCCAGCTTCCGATCCTCGACCTCGCGAGCGTCACCGGTCTCGACTTCGGTGCCCTCGCCTCCGCCGACGTCCTCGAGCCGGCTCCCGCAACGGTGCGCCCGGACACCGACACCTGGATCGAGCTGAGCGGCCCGTCCGACCTGCGGTTCTGAGGCAGGTCCGGAACCTCGACCCAGAGCCCTACCGACGCTCGAGCGCCGCGCCGATGACCCGGAGGCTCTCGATGAGCACGGCCACCTGCTCATGGCTGAGCCCGGCGAGCATCGCCTTCTCGTCGTCCACCAGCCGACGCATCGCCTCGTCGACCCGCTGCTGACCGAGCGTCGTCAGGACGACGATCTTGCTCCGACCGTCGGCCTCGTTCTTCTGTCGGGCGACGAGCGAGCGTGCGGCCAGACGGTCGAGCTGACTCGCGAGGTTGCCGCTCGTGATGCCCAGTCGGGTGGCGAGCATGGACGGCGTCAGCCCGTCCGCTCCGTGCTGGCGGAGGATGGAGAGGAACTCGAACTCCCACGGCCGCAGGTTGCTCGCGGCGAACGACAGTCGTCGCACCTCCTGGAGGTGCGGCACGAGCCGACGGAGACGGGACACCACGTCGAGCGGTGCGAAGTCCACGTCGGGCAGCGCGTTCGCCCAGGCGTCGATGACGATGTCGACGTCGTCGTCATCACCCTTCGCCATCGCCTGCCTCCCTCACGTCCTGCCTGCACCAACGCTACCGTGGGCCGCCGCCGATCCAGACGGTGGGCGGTTCCATCCGCGCTGTGCTATCGCGTACGTCGAGCGGTCAGCGGACGGAGAGCGCCGCCAGGCCGTCGACGAGGAGACCGACCCCGAAGGCGAACGCCTGTGCCTGGTCCTCCTGGCCGAGCGGATCCGTCGCAGCGTCTGCCAGCACGCCGACGCTGTCGTACTGCATCCGTTGCTGCTCGTGCGACACGTGCCCGAGGATGAAGTGGAGCAGCACCGTGCCCGCACGTCGACTCGTCGCCTCGTCGAAGCCGGCCACCGACACCGCATCCGTCAGCCGGGTGAGCGCACGTCCGGAACCGAGCCCGAGCGCGTAGGTGCTCGACACCACCTCGGCCCCGTCGCGATAGGCGAGGAGGGCGTCACGCAGCGCCTCCGCCTCCACGCGCGTCCGCTCGCGCCAATCGGAGCCGGCCTCGGACACGGCGTCCACCGGTGCCGGGTGGGCATCGACGATCCGGTCGGCGAGCTCGGCGATGAGGGTCTGCTTGTTCTCGAAGTGCCAGTACAGCGCGCTCGGCTGGACGTCGAGCGACGCGGCGAGGCGGCGCATCGTGAGGTCGGCCAGGCCGTGATCGTCGAGGATGCGGAGGGCCACCAGAGCCACGTCGTCGCGCCGATGGCGACGCACTGTTTCGGGACCGGACATGAGCACCACTATAGTGAACGCTGTTCAGGTGAACACCGTTCAGGTGCGATCCACCCGCCCCAGGCGAACCGACCATCCCGACGAAGGACCCAGCATGAGCAGACTCCGGATCGACGCGACCGACATCGCACGCATCGCCGTGTTCGCCGCCATCGTGGCCGCTCTCGGCCTGCCCGGCGCGTTCTCGGTGCTCGGCGCAGTGCCCATCACGGCGCAGACCCTCGGCGTCATGCTCGCCGGCGCGATCCTCGGCCCGTGGCGCGGCATGCTCTCCATGCTGGTGCTGCTGGCCCTCGTCGCCATCGGCCTGCCCCTCCTGTCCGGCGGTCGGGGCGGGGTCGGCGTCTTCGTCGGGCCGAGTGCCGGATATCTCCTCGGCTGGATCGTCGGGGTCTTCGTGATCGGGCTCATCGTGCACGCCGGTGGGCGTCGGCTGCGCTGGTGGCGCACCGCGCTCGGCGTCTTCGTCGGCGGCATCGGTGTCATCTACGCGTTCGGCATCCCGGTGCAGTCGCTCGTCACCCGCCTGCCGCTCGGCGAGACCGCCCTGCAGAGCCTCGTCTTCGTGCCCGGCGACCTCGTGAAGGTCGTGCTCGCGACGGTCATCACGATGACGCTCGCCCGCGCCTACCCGCGTGCGTTCCGCAACGCGGCAGGCACCGGCTCCACGCGCCCCGGCGAGCCCGCCCGGATCGGATGACCGTGCGTCCAGGGCACCTCGTCCCGCTGCGCGGCGGGGCGCCGACCGACCTCGTCCGTCGGACGCTCGAGG
>NZ_JACYTW010000064.1:0-19095 GCF_014841395.1 Plantibacter sp. CFBP 13570
TCACTCGACGGTGTGGCCACGTGTGCGGCCGTCCCCGCGGTCACGCCGGCACCCAGGGCCGCCGTCTCCGCGCCGTCGACCGCGTTCCGCGGCTCGCCGCTCGACGGGGCGGTCGCGACCGAAGCCGTGTCATGCGGGTGGCTGCGCTCGAGCGCGGCACCCTCGACGTCGACGTTCGGCAGGATGCGGTCGAGCCACTTCGGGATCCACCAGGCGCTCTTCCCGAGCAGGTGCATGACCGCCGGGATGAGGAGCATGCGGACGACGAACGCGTCGACGAGCACGCCGAACGCGAGCCCGAACCCGATCGACCGGATCATCGCCGAGTGGGAGAAGATGAACCCGCCGAAGACGGAGATCATGATGATCGCCGCCGCCACGACGACCGTCCGGCCGGCGTGCAGCCCGCGTTGGACCGCCAGGCGCGCCGGGGCACCGTGGGCGAACGCCTCGCGCATGCCGGAGACGAGGAACAGCTGGTAGTCCATCGCGAGTCCGAAGAGGATGCCGATGAGGATCGTCGGCAGGAAGCTCAGGATGGGTCCCGGGTCGTGCACGCCGAACACCGGGCCGAGCCAGCCCCACTGGAAGATCGCCGTGATGCCGCCGAAGGTCGCCGCGAGCGACAGCATGAAGCCGAGCGTCGCCGTGAGCGGCACGAGGATCGAGCGGAACACGAGGATCATGATGATCAGCGACAGGCCGACCACGAGCGCCAGGTAGAGCGGGAGCGCGTCGGACAGCTGCTTCGAGACGTCGATGTTGCCGCTCGCACTGCCGGCCACGCCGAGCTCGACGTCGCCCGACAGTGGCGAGAGGTCGCGCAGGTCGCGGACGAGCTGCTCCGTGGAGACGGCGTTCGGGCCCTCCTTCGGGATCACCTGGAAGGCGAGGACGGAGTTGTCGTCCGAGGCGCCCACCGGCGCGACGGCCTTCACGTCGTCCTGGTCGGCGATCTCCTGGCCGATCCGCACCTGCTCCTCGAGGACCTCCTCGTCGGTGGCGGCGTCGGGCAGCGTGGCGACGACGAGCAGCGGACCGTTGACGCCGGCACCGAACTTGTCCTCGATGAGCGCGTAGGACTGGTACTGCGTCGAGTCGACGGCCTCCGAGCTGCCGTCCGGCAGGCCGAGGCGCATGTCGAGCGCGGGGATCGCGACGACGCCGAGCACGACGAGTCCGGCGACGAGCGTGCCGACGGCCCGCAGCGTGCCCATGGGCTTGGTCGGGACGGCGTCCGGACGCGGCGTGCCGATGGTGCCGCGTGCCTTCCGGCTGAGGATGCGGAGGCCGAGCAGCGACAGCAGGGCGGGCGTCAAGGTGACCGCGAGCAGGATCGCGACGGCGACGCAGATCGCGCCGACAGTGCCCATCAGGCCGAGGAACGGGATCCCCGTGACGTTGAGCGCCAGCAGCGCGACGAGGACGGTCGATCCGGCGAAGACGACCGCGTTCCCCGAGGTGCCGTTCGCGAGGCCGATGGACTCGTGCAGTTCGACGCCCGCGAGCAGCTGCTTGCGGTGCCGGTTCAGGATGAACAGCGAGTAGTCGATGCCGACCGCGAGCCCGAGCATGACGCCGAGCACCGGCGTGATCGAGAGCATGTCGACGACACCCGAGAGCGAGAGCGACGCGGTGACGCCGACACCGACGCCGACGATCGCGGAGACGAGCGGGAGCGATGCGGCGATGACCGTGCCGAGCATGACGAGCAGCGTGATCGCCGCGATGATGAGGCCGATCGCCTCACCCACCCCGAACAGCTGCGGCAGGCTCTGCGCGAGCTCGTTCGAGAACTCGACCTCGACGCCCGACGGGACGTCCTCCTTGACCTGGTCGATGACCGACTGCTTCGTCTCCGGCGTGACCTCCTGCTGACGCTTGTCGAAGACGACGTTCGCGACCGCGGTGGTGTCGTCGGTCGAGACGGTGCGGATGCCCGAGGAGAGGTCGAGGAGCTGGGAGGAGAGTTCGAGCTCCGTGCTCTGCTCGTCGAGCTTCGCGAGGTTCTCGGTGATGGTGGCCTGCTGGGCGTCGAGCGCCGTCTGCTGCTGCGTGATCGCGGTCTGCTGGGCGTCGAACTGGGCCTGTGCGGCGGCTGGGAGCGTGCCGCCGGCGGCCTGCTGCGCCTGGGCGAGCGCGGCGCTCAGCTGGGTCTGCGCGTCGGTCAGCTGCTGCTGTCCGGCGTCGAGCTGCGTCTGGCCGTCAGTCAGCTGGGTGCGGCCGTCGTCGATCTGCGTCTTGCCGTCGGAGATCTGCTTCGCCTGGTCGGCGATGGTCTCCTGCGTCTCGAAGGGGTTGACCGTGGAGTCGACGCCCTTGAGGTCGGCCGTCTCGTCGAGCAGCTCACCGATCGCGGTCTTCTGGCTGTCGGTGAAGGCGTCTCCGTCCTTCGTGTGGAACACCATCGCCCCGGTGCCGCCGGAGGCGCTCGGGAACGACTCCTCGAGCTGGTCGGTGACCTTCGCGGTCGGCGTACCCGGGATGGTGACGGCGCTCGAGAGGGTGCCGCCGAAGGCGAGGAACGCGCCGACCGAGATGCCGAGGATCACGATCCAGGAGATGAGGACGGCCCACGCGCGACGCGCGGAGAAGCGTCCGAGGCGATACAGCAGTTCAGCCAAGGGAGTCTCGATTCTTCGGGAGGTGGTGCTGGTGACGTGTGCGGGGACGGAGCGGGAAGCGGATCAGTGCGTGGACGCGTAGCCGGTGCGGACGCTCGCGATGAGCCGTTCCAGCAGGTCGGTCCAGAGGGCACGGGCTTCATCGTCCGTGGTGGCGCCGGTACTCGCGATCCAGTGATGGGCGAGCACTTCGACACCGTGCATGAGGGAGGACACCAGGAAGCCGGCCTCGAGTTCGTCGACGTCGGTGTTGCGCTCGGCCAGTTCGTGGGCGAGCTCTTGTGTGGTGCGGGAGAAGGTGGCCTGGAACAGCTGCTGCGGGCGCGAGTCGTCGGGTGCGAAGCCGCCGAGCGCGTTCCAGAGGAAGGCGATGACGCGGGGGATGTCGGTCGTGCGGAGCGCTGCGGCGACGTCCTCGAACATCGAGACGCGCGACCCCGGGCCTGCCGGTCGGGCGTTGACGGCGGACCGGAAGCTCTCGATCACGACAGCCAGCTCCTCGGTGCAGGAGGTGGTGACGAGGTCGTCGATCGAGGAGAAGTGGTTGAACACCGTGCGGCGCGAGACGTCGGCGCGCTCGGCGATGACGTCGACGTTGAAGCCGGCGATGCCCTGCTCCGCGATCATGACGCGGGCGGCGTCGAGGATCGCCCGATGGTGGCGCGCGCGGAGGGCTGCGCGTCGATCCTCGGCGGGGGCGGTGGTGGACACGTGGGTACACTACGTGCACCGATGCACTCAGTGCAACTTGTTGACGCGGTGTTCACCGATCTGTCAGGAAGGTGCGCTGACTCGCCCGAATCTGCACGAATATCCGCGACTTTCGTGCAGGAACGGGCGACTCAGCGACGCCGGGACGGGTGCCGGGGTGGACGGACGGTCGGGTCGGGTGGACTGGGCGTCGGGTGGAGGGGTCACGGCTCCGGCAAGCTGAGAGCATGACGACAGACGAGAAGCTCGACGCACCACGAACGGGCTCGGTCCCCACGACGAACGCAGCCGCGTCCGACGCCCCGCGCACGCGGACCGCCTGGGCGGCCGTCGCCGTCATGATGGCGACGAGCTTCGTGCTCGTGCTCGCCGAGTTCCTGCCGCCGAGCCTGCTGCCGTCGATGGCCGCGTCGCTCGGGATCACCGAGGGCCAGGCCGGCCAGGCCGTCACCGCGACGGCGTTCATCGGCTTCCTCACGGCACCGACGATCGGGATCCTCGTCCCGCGACTCGACCGTCGCCTCCTGCTCGTCCTGCTCGCAGCGGCCGCCGCGGTGTCGAGCGCGCTCGTCGCGATCTCCGCCGACTTCGTGATGCTGCTCATCGCCCGACTCCTGCTCGGCGCGGCCCTCGGCGCCTTCTGGGCGATGTCGATCGCGATCGCCGCCCGACTGTCCGCGCCGCACCACCTCGGTCGGGCGATCATGCTCGTGAACACCGGCACCACCGTCGCGACGGTCGCGGGTGTCCCGGTCGGCACCTACCTCGGTTCGGTCATGGACTGGCGCCTCATCTTCGCCGGCGTCGCGGTCATCACCGCGGTGGTGGCCGTCGCGCTGCGGCTCGTCCTCCCGCCCGTCGCGCCGGCTCCGTCGAGCGGCGGTCTGCGGTCACTCGTCGACACGCTCCGGGTCCCCGGCATCCGCGTCGGCCTGACGGGGCACATCCTGACCGTCCTCGGGCACTTCATCGCCTTCACCTACATCCGGCTCGCGATCGAGCGGGTGCCCGACCTCGACGCGGCCGGTGTGGCCGTCCTCCTCGCCGCGTTCGGTCTCGGCGGCGTGGTCGGCAACTTCGTGATCGGACTCCTCGTCGACCGCCACCTGGCGGCCCTGCGCTACGTCGTCCCGGCCTTCATCGGCGTCTCGATCGCGCTCGTGACCCTGTTCCCGGGGCAACCCTGGATCGTGACCATCGCGATCACCACCTGGGGCATGGGCTTCGGCGCCTGGCTGACGACCCTGAGCACGTGGATGGGTCGCCTCGTGCCGGACCGCATGGAGTCCGGTGGTGGACTCGTGGTCGCGGGGTTCCAGCTCGCGATCACCGTCGGTGCCGGTGCGGGTGGACTGCTCGTCGACGCGGTCGGCATCGTCCCAGCGCTCACGGTCGCGGCGATCTCCGCGATCGTCGGCGGCATCGTGTTCGGGTCGGCGCGCACCGCGCGGTGATGCCGAGGGCGGTCCGACCGAGCACCTACGCGGCCTGCGCCGCCTCGGCACGCCAGCGCGCCGGCGTGAGGCCCGTGTACCGCTGGAAGGCGCGCGCGAAGCCGTCTTCGGACACGTAGCCGAGCGCGCCGGCGAGCTCGGCCACGGAAGCGTCGCCCGTGAGGATGAGCCCCTTGGCTGTCTCCATGCGAACGGTCGTGAGGTAGGCGCGCGGCGTGTGCCCGACGACCTCGCGGAACCGCTCGGCGAACGCCGACCGCGACATCATGGCGATGCGGGCAAGCGTCTCGAAGGTCCATGGTCGCCCCGGTTCGGCGTGCAGGGCGTCGAGGACCGCGCCGATGTGCGGGTCACCGATGCGCTGCAGCCAGCGATCCGGAGCGCAGCCGGCCTCGTTCCACGTGCGCAGCGCGGCCGACACGATCGTGGTCGCGATGCGGCTGCAGATGACGGTGTCGCCCGGCCGCGGACGACCGGCCGCCTGCGGGCAGCCCATGCCTTCGATGAGCGCCACCATCGAGGGCTCCTGCCCGGCGAAGTCGGCGACGTACAGGTGCTCGGGCAGCGTCTCCGCCACCTGTTGGCGCTGACCCGGCGGGGTGAAGGCGACGTCGAGGAGTTCGGCGTCCTCGAGTGCGAGCACCGTCGTGGCGTGGGCGCGCGGGAAGAAGACGAGGTCGCCGGCGTCGAGGTCGCGGGCACCGTCGGCGGCGGTGAGGCGAACGCGCCCGCTGGAGAGGTAGACGAAGCCGGACGCCGTGTGCGGTCGCCGCAGCGGTACGCCCGCGGCCAGGCGGTCGCGGTCGGTGCCGTGGATCGTCCACTCCAGGCTCGCGAGAGCGCGATCGAAGGTGTCGATCGTCGACGCTGGAGGGGTCGCGGTGAGGGTCACACCGATGCGAACGCGATCGCGTCGCCGGATGTTCCGCGACCCTGCCCGCTGAGTCGCCCGGATCGGTCCGATTTCGGCGTGGATCCGAGCAGATTCGGGCGACTCGGTCGCGGCTAGCGCCCGTCCACCACGGACATGAACCCCGCGAAGGCGAAGGCGGCGGGGATGAAGTAGAGCAGCGTGCGGGTGACGAGCCAACTGACCGCACCGACGGCCACCCAGATCGCATGGAAGCGCGCCCGGACGGTGAGGCGCCGGCCCTCCTCGCCGACGACCGTCTCCTTCCGGGTCCAGACCTGCTCAGCCTCCATGGCGTCCCGCGCCGCCTCGAGGACGCTCTCGGCATCCTGCCCCGCCACCCGTTCGTCGCGGTACCGCTCGGCCCTCGTGATGAGACGCGGGACGAGGTCGGTGAGGATCGCATCGATGGCGACCCAGGGGGCGGCGTACGAGAAGTCGGCGGCCGGCTTACTGAAGAAGACGACCCGATCGTCGACCATCTCCACGTTGTAGTACGCCGCGGTGCTGACGAGCGACGACATCACGTCGGGGGTCAGCACGTATCGCGCGTCCGCTCCGTACCCGGACGGCGCGTAGACGCGGAACCACCGGTCGAAGTCGCCCTCGAGGGAGATCTGCAGACCCCGGTCGACGCCCGGCGGCAGATCGCTGCGCACGGTGTCGTTCGTCGTCGCATCGAGCAGGAGGTGCGGGAGGGGTGCCGGCAGCCGCACCACGAGGTAATGCCAGTCCCTCGACCGCTTCACGTCGTCGACCAGGTTGCCGAACTCGATGTTCCCGCGGACGAATCGCGGATACGACTGCACCTGTGGTCCCGGCGTGGAGATGAACGCGTTGTTGTACTTCCCCGTCGTGGTGATGAGCGAGGAGAACATCGCCCGACCCTTCGGTTGCTCCTCGAAGCCGTTGGCCACCGCCGTCAGATGGGTCCGCCATCCGGCGAGACGCGCCTTCGGCGACGGCGGGCGTCGCGACCAGCGGTACAGGAACCAGGCACCGACGAGCAGCCCGACGAGGACGAGCGCGGCGACGACCAGGCCGATGACGTCGTCAGGCTCGACGCGACGGTCGTGGTATTCGTCGACGCTGACCCCGACCGAGACGAGCGCGATCGCCAGGTACCAGAGGACGAGGCTGAAGTAGAGATGGAAGAGCACTCTCCGCCCGGTGGGCACCCGTTTGGGCCGGCCGGAGCGACGCTCATCCGCCATCGCCGCGGCGACCTCGTGTTCGGGCGCCGTCAGCCACCGCAGTTCCACTGATCCAGATCCCCTCGACGCCCTCGGCCTCCCAGCGTAGGGCAGGGCGACTACCGGCTCGCAGCGTTGACGACGGCGCGGACCGACGCCTCCAGCACGGAGCGATGGCGCCCGGCTGCCCACACCGTCTCCGCCCCGCGGCGGATCTCCAGGAGGGTCAGGGCCTCGGCGCCACTCCCGGCACTGAGCGAGGTCTGATGCAGGGAGACGATCTCGACGTGGACGCCGTGGTCGGCGAGGAGACGGGTCGCCGCCTCGACCGGACCGACGTCGGCGAAGGTGGCCTCATGGCGGTCCCCGTCGATCCGGAGACCGATCGTCGTCCGCGAGGTCTCGCCGGTCGTCGCCACATCGACCTCGAGCAGCTCGACCCGAGACGGCGTCGCAGACAGGTAGCTGCGCTCGAACGCCGCGAGCAGCGCCTCGGCGTCCAGTTCGCGACCCGTCTCGTCCGCCTGCTGCTGGACGCGACGCGAGAAGTCCACCTGGAGACGACGGGGCATCTCGATGCCGTAGTCGCGTTCGAGCAGGTAGGCGATGCCGCCCTTGCCGGACTGCGAGTTCACGCGGATGACCGCCTCGTAGCTCCGGCCGAGGTCCGCGGGGTCGACCGGCAGGTAGGGCACCCGCCACGGGAGGTCCTCCGGGCGGCTGCCGGTGGCCTCAGCCCGCGCTCGGTGTTCGGCGAAGCCCTTCTTGATCGCATCCTGGTGCGTCCCCGAGAACGCGGTGTGGACGAGCTCGCCGACGTACGGGTGGCGCGGGTGGATCTCGATGCGGTTGCTGTGCTCCACGACCCGACGGATGTGGTCGATGTCGGAGAAGTCGATCATCGGATCGACGCCCTGCGCGTGCAGGTTGAGCGCCAGGTTCGCGAGGTCGACGTTGCCGGTCCGCTCGCCGTTGCCGAAGATGCACCCTTCGACGCGTTGGGCGCCAGCGAGGACCGCGAGCTCAGCGCACGCGATCCCCGTGCCGCGGTCGTTGTGGGGGTGGACCGACAGGATGACGGCGTCGCGGCGGTCGAGGTTCCGATGCATGTACTCGATCTGGTCCGCGTAGACGTTCGGGCTCGCCGCTTCGACGGTGGCGGGCAGGTTGAGGATCACCGGGCGGTCCGGAGAGGCGTCCCACAGGGTCGTCATGGCGTCGCAGAGTTCGAGGGCGTAGTCCGGCTCCGTCAGGTTGAAGACCTCCGGGGAGAACTCGAACCGCACCCCGTCGAGGTCGCCGGCGAACTTGAGGACGTCGGAGCCGCCGGTGAGGATGAGCGCGCGGAGTGAGTCGCGGTCGTGTCCGAGGACGACCTCCCGCCAGAGCGGCGCCGTCGCGGTGTACAGGTGGATGACGACCGGGTTCCGGATCCCACGGATCGACTCGACCGTGCGCTCGATCAGGTCGCGGCGGGCCGGTGTGAAGACGACGATCGTGACGTCCTCGGGGGCGATGTCGGTCTCGGCGATCAAGCGGACGAAGTCGTAGTCGGTCTGCGAGGCGGAGGGGTACCCGACCTCGATCTCCTTGTACCCCATGGTGACCATCAGCTCGAAGAACGCCCGTTTCCGCTCGGGGTCCATGGGCTCGGCGAGCGCCTGGTTGCCGTCGCGAAGGTCCACCGGCACCCAGAGCGGCGCCTCGGTCAGGCGCCGTGACGGCCAGGTGCGGTCGAGGAGCGGGACGTCCACCCGCGAGTACAGGTCCTGGTACCGGTGGGACGGCATCTGCGAGTGGCGCTGGCGATTCCAGCTCGGCGCGGAGGACGGAACGGGGCCGGCGGGTGTGGAGAGTCGGGAGTCTGCGGGGATCACGCGGTAACGCTAACACAACTTGTCAGACAAGCTGAGGACTAGGATCGACACATGGACACCGTGCACCGTGAATCACTCTCCGACCAGGTCGCACGCTTGCTCCTGCAGCGCATCCAGGCCGGCGAGTGGGAGATCGGCCAGAAGTTGCCCGGCGAGACGACCCTGGCACCGCAGCTCGGCGTCGGCCGCTCGACGATGCGCGAGGCGATCCGCCAGCTGGCCGGCCAGGGCGTGCTGTCGACCCGGCAGGGATCGGGGAACTTCCTCCGGTCGCGCACGCCGGTCCAGGATTGGGACGCACTCGTCCTGCGGACCGCGATCGGCTCGGTCATCGAGGCGCGCATCGCCATCGAGTGCGAAGCGGCGGCCCTCGCCGCGCAACGCCACACGGCGTCCGATCTGGCCGCCATCCGGGCAGCGCTGGCCCATCGGAACACCGATCGCGCGACCATCGAGGGGCGGGTCGACGCCGACACGGCGCTCCACCGGAGCATCGTCGCCGCGAGCGGGAACGAGATCCTCACCGAACTGTTCGACACCTTCGCCGAGCGCAGCCGCGAGGCGATGATCCAGATGCTCCGCCTCAGCGGCGAGCCGGGGACGGACCACGACCAGCTCGTCCACGAGCACATCGTGCAGGCGGTCGCCGATCGCGATGCCACCGCGGCGTTCGACCGCAGCCGCACCCACCTCGTCGCCCTCCGCGACGGGTTGACCCGTTCGGACTGATCGCAGCGCGCGCGCGACTATACGCCTGTCGGCGCGCGCATGACAGGCCCCCACGGGAGTCGGCCGGCAGGCGCAGGCTGAGCGCGAGTACCGCTCCGCCGGGGCGGGCACCGAGCACTGCACCAACGCGCCGATCAGGCGTCGAACCAGTCCTCGCGGGGACAGGCGGGAACACGCAGCATGTCGAAGACTCCGAACCGGAACAAACCACCGAAACGCATCCGCAAGGACCGTTACGAGGCCGAGCTGGAACGACTGCAGATCGAGCTCGTCACGATGCAGCGCTGGGTGATCGAGACCGGCGCGCGGGTCGTCGTGGTCTTCGAGGGCCGAGACGCCGCAGGCAAGGGCGGCGCGATCAAGCGCATCGTCCAATACCTGAACCCACGGTCCGCCCGGGTCGCGGCCCTGCCCACACCCGGTGAGCAGGAACGTGGTCAGTGGTACTTCCAGCGCTACATCCAGCACCTGCCCACGGCGGGCGAGATCGTGCTGTTCGACCGCTCCTGGTACAACCGTGCCGGCGTCGAACGGGTGATGGACTACTGCACCCCTGAGCAGTACCGGCGATTCCTCCGCCAGACCCCCGTGTTCGAGCGGATGCTCGTCGAGGACGGCATCATCCTCGTCAAGTACTGGTTCTCGGTCTCCGACGACGTCCAGGAGCAGCGGTTCCGCTCGCGACTGGACGACCCCATGCGCCGCTGGAAGCTGTCCGACACGGACCTCCAGTCGATCACCCGCTGGGAGGACTACTCGCGGGCCAAGGACGAGATGTTCGAGGCCACCGACCACGCGGACGCGCCCTGGTGGACCATCGAGAGCGACGACAAGCGGGCGTCGCGGTTGAACGCCATCGCCCATCTGCTCTCGCAGGTCCCCTATCAGCACCGCGACCCGAAGCCCATCGACATCCCCGACCGACCAGGCTCCGACACCTACGAGCGACCCGCGCGAGAACGGTACCGGTACGTGCCCGATCACGCCCACACGCTCGGGCACTGAGCATCGCGGGCACTGCACGTCGCGGAGGAGGGACGGCCCGCGTCAGTCGACGCTCAGGGCCCCCTGGCGCGCGCGGTGGGCGCGGACCCGACCCCGACTGGCACAGGCCGGTGACGGACACCAGTGGCGCCTGCCGGAGGTGTCGAGGAACACCCAGCGGCAGTCGACCTCGGCACACTGACGCAACAGCTCCCGGTCCGGCCCCTGCAGCATGACCAGCGCTTGGACGGCGATCGCGGCGAGCGCCGCGGCGAGCGTGACGCCGGCCTGAGCGGGACCGCTCCACAGCGCTCCGGCCGACCCCGACGCGTGTCCACGCACCTGCGCGAGATCGTCCGGGGCCGGTTCGCGCCCGGCGACCGACGCCATCGCCAGCTCGCGGAGCGACTCCCGCAGCCTCACGAGGCGATCGAGGTCGTCGGCGCTCAGCTCGCCATCCACACCGAACCCGACCAGGCCGAGCCACCGATGCCCCGCCTCGGGCGTCCCGATCCGCTCCACCGGCCGCGTTCCGAAGCTCTGTCCCTGCGTGGCGAGCAGGTTCAGCCAGGTGGCTCCGCCGTCGAAGCGGAAGTCGGTCTCGGTCGTCATGGTTCGAGTGTAACGTGTCAACCGTTACACCAGGGAAGAACGAGGGAACGACGATGCGGGGAGAGACGATGCACGAGGTGTTCGATGTCGCGGCCGGCCGCGAACGACTGGCGGAGCTGCAGGACGAGACGACGACCGCGGCTTGGCGCGCGACGGTCGATGCGGCGGCGCCGGGCTTCGACGAGTGGATCGTCGGCGCCGTGTTCGGTGGGACCTATCAACGCGACGGCCTGACGCCGCGCGACCGACAACTGCTCATCATCGGTGCGCTGACGGCGCTCGGCGGCGTCGACCCACAACTCAGCGGTCACCTCACGACGTCGCTCCGGATCGCGATGACCCGGACCGAGCTCGCCGAGGCGCTCGTCCACCTCGTGCCGTATGTCGGGCTGCCCCGGGTGATGGCGGCCCTGCGGCTCCTCCCCGAGGCGGCGACCGAGCCACCGGCGACCGACCGCGACGACGACGCCCGGTGACCCGGGTGCGGCTCGAGACCCGGGTGATCCGCACGGTGCTCGGCGACATCGACCCGGCCACGGCGGGCGTGGTCGACTCCCACGACCACCTCTTCCTCCGGACACCGGTCCTGGCCGGTGACGACCTGGTCGACGAGCCTGACGCCACGACCGCGGTCGCGCGCTTCGCAGCGGTGGGCGGCAGGACCGTCGTCCAGTGGACGCCTCGGGGTCTCGGACGCGGCCTCCCGGCACTTCGGCGGATCAGTGCGTCGAGGGGGGTCCACGTCGTGGCAGCGACCGGACGACATCTGCGACGCGTCTACCCCGACGGCGCTGCGGAACCCACGCGCTCGGCCGACGAGCTCGCAGCGGCGTTCATCGACGACGTCGACCGCCACCGGTGCGGACTGATCAAGATCGGTGTCGGCCCCGACCGCCTCGCCGAGGACGAGCGGGACGCGTTGCGGGCCGCCGCAGTGGCGCATCACGCCACCGGAGTGCCCATCGCGGTGCACCTCGAGCAGGGAGCCGCGGCCGACCTCGTCCTGGCCGCGCTGGACGCAGAGGAGGTGGACCCGAGGTCCATCGTCCTCGGGCATCTCGGCCGGAACCCTCACGTCGAGCAGATCCTCCAGGCCGCCCGCTCCGGCGCGTGGGTATGCATCGACGCACCGTCGCCGGGCCACCCGATGGACCCCGCTCGACTGGCGCGGGTCCTCGAGAACCTCATCGACGACGGGCACCTGCCCGCGCTGCTCCTCGGCGCCGACACGACCACGTCCGCCTCCCGCGTTCGGCCGGAGGAGTACGGTCCGGCGGCGCTCCTGACGACCGTCGCACCGCAGTTGGCGCAGGCCCTCGGCGCGGAAGCGGTGTCGACGATCACCCGCGACAACCCCGCCCGCGCGTGGGCGTTCGAGCCCAGTGATTCGACGCCGGAACAGAAAATCAGCCCGCGCCTTTCGGCAACGGGCTGATCATGATGACTCCAGCGTAACGGACGGAGACGTGCCGAGGAGCCTGGCGGCATTCGGCCTGTGGACAACACCACCCCGTAGGGAGGTCGTGAGGATCCACGCGGAAGGCGTATGGAAACCGTGAGGACCGCCGTCGGAGGTCGCTGACGGGTGTTGGCTCTGAGCTGTCCCGAACGGGACGCAGCACCACGCACCCGCACCACGCACCCACTGGAGTCCTCTTGCTCGACCTCGTCTACGTGCTCGGCGTCATCGCCGTGTTCGCTCTGGTCGGCCTCGTCGCCCGGGGAGTGGAGAGACTGTGATCGTCTTCGAACTCCTCGCCGCCGTCCTGGCCGTCGCCGCCGTCGTGTACCTCGTGTACGCGCTCGTGAAACCCGAGAGGTTCTGATGCAGACCCTCTTCGCGATCCTCCAGGTCTCGACCCTCGTCCTGGTCCTCGTGCTGCTCTACCGTCCGCTCGGTGAGTACCTCGCCCGGGTGTACACCTCGAGCAAGGACTTCGCCGTCGAGCGCGGCTTCTATCGTGTGATCGGTGTCGACGCCCGCTCCGAGCAGACCTGGCAGGCCTACCTCCGCGGGGTGCTCGCCTTCTCGCTCGTCGGCGTTCTCCTCGTCTACGCCCTCCAGCGTGCGCAGGCCGTCCTGCCCTTCGCACTCGGCCTCCCCGCCGTCCCCGAGGGCCTGTCGTTCAACACGGCCGTGTCCTTCGTCACGAACACCAACTGGCAGTCGTACTCGCCCGAGGTCACGATGGGCTACACCGTGCAGCTCACGGGCCTCGCGGTGCAGAACTTCGTCTCCGCCGCCGTCGGCATCGCCGTGGCCATCGCCCTCGTCCGAGGCTTCGCGAGTCGCCGCAGCGGCACCATCGGCAACTTCTGGGTCGACCTCACCCGCGGCACCCTCCGCGTGCTGCTGCCGCTCTCGGTCGTCATGGCGGTCGTGCTCATCGCGGGCGGGACCATCCAGAACCTCAACGGCTTCACCGACGTCACGACCATCACGGGCGCGACGCAGACCATCCCCGGCGGACCGGTCGCCTCGCAGGAGGCCATCAAGCTCCTCGGCACGAACGGCGGCGGGTTCTTCAACGCGAACTCCGCGCACCCCTTCGAGAACCCGACCGCCTGGACGAGCCTCGTCCAGAACATCCTCATGCTCGCGATCCCGTTCTCCCTGCCGCGCACCTTCGGCCGCATGGTCGGCGACCACAAGCAGGGCTACACGATCCTCGCGGTCATGGGCGTCATCTTCCTCGCTTCGTTCTCGATCCTCACGGCGCTCGAAACCCGCGGCCTCGGAGCGGCACCGATGGCGGCCGGCGGTGCGATGGAGGGCAAGGAGCAGCGTTTCGGCGTCTTCGCCTCGACGCTGTTCGGCTCGACCTCGACGCTGACCTCGACGGGTGCCGTCAACTCGATGCACGACTCCTACACGGCACTCGGCGGCATGATGCCGATGATCAACATGATGCTCGGCGAGATCGCTCCCGGCGGCGTCGGTTCAGGCCTGTACGGCATGCTCGTGCTCGCCGTCATCGCCGTGTTCATCGGTGGACTGCTCGTCGGCCGGACCCCGGAGTACCTCGGCAAGAAGATCGGCCCGCGGGAGATCAAGCTCGCGAGCCTGTACATCCTCGTGACGCCGACCCTCGTGCTCGCCGGCACCGCTCTCAGCTTCGCCATCCCCGGCGTCCGCTCGGATGTGGAGACGACGTCGATCTGGAACCCGGGCCTCCACGGCCTCTCCGAGGTCCTCTACGCCTTCACCTCTGCGTCGAACAACAACGGTTCCGCGTTCGCCGGCCTCACGGCGAACACCCCGTGGTTCAACACGGCACTCGGCGTCGCGATGCTCCTCGGTCGCTTCGTCCCGATCGTGCTCGTCCTCGCGCTCGCCGGTTCGCTGGCCGCACAGGACCGGGTGCCGTCGACCGCCGGAACGCTCCCGACCAACCGGCCGCAGTTCGTCGGCCTCCTCACCGGTGTCGCCGTGATCATCACCGCACTCACCTACTTCCCCGTACTCGCGCTGGGTCCCCTGGCGGAAGGGCTGTCATGAGCCACGTCCGCGACGCACACCGCGTGATCATCACCGCACTCACCTACTTCCCCGTACTCGCGCTGGGTCCCCTGGCGGAAGGGCTGTCATGAGCCACGTCCGCGACGCACACTGCGTGATCATCACCGCACTCACCTACTTCCCCGTACTCGCGCTGGGTCCCCTGGCGGAAGGGCTGTCATAAACCATGTCCACCACGCACACGCTTCCCGCGCCGGCGGAACCCGAGCAGGAGCAAGACCACCACCACGAGCCCGCGAAGGCCGCGTTCGGTCCGGCGCAGCTGCTCGCCGCGACCCCGGGTGCCTTCCGCAAACTCGACCCGCGGCTGATGGTCAAGAACCCGGTCATGTTCATCGTCGAGGTCGGCGCGGCACTGACCACCGTCCTCGCGATCGCCGAACCGTTCCTCGGTGGTGCGCAGGAGTCCGGCGGCTCGGCCGTGCCGGCGTCGTTCACCTGGGGCATCGCGATCTGGCTGTGGCTCACGGTCGTCTTCGCGAACCTCGCTGAGTCCGTCGCCGAGGGACGCGGCAAGGCGCAGGCCGACAGCCTCCGCAAGACGCGCACCTCGACCATGGCGAACCAGGTCACGGCCTATGACGCCTCGGCGGATCCGTCCGCGGAGCACGCCGCCATCGGCCAGGTCTCCTCCGCGGACCTCACCCTCGGCGATGTCGTCGTGGTGACCGCCGGCGAGCTCGTCCCGGGCGACGGCGACATCGTCTGGGGCATCGCCTCGGTCGACGAGTCGGCGATCACGGGCGAGTCGGCCCCGGTCGTCCGCGAGTCCGGCGGTGACCGCAGCGCCGTCACGGGCGGCACCCGCGTGCTGTCCGACCGCATCGTCGTCCGCATCACCTCGAAGCCCGGTGAGACCTTCGTCGACCGCATGATCGGCCTCGTCGAGGGTGCGGCGCGGCAGAAGACGCCGAACGAGATCGCGCTCAACATCCTGCTCGCGAGCCTGTCGATCGTGTTCGTGGTCGTGGCGCTGACGCTCAACCCGATCGCCTCCTATGCGGCGGCTGCCGTCAGTGTCCCGGTCCTCATCGCCCTGCTCGTCTGCCTCATCCCGACGACCATCGGCGCCCTGCTCTCGGCGATCGGTATCGCCGGCATGGACCGACTCGTGCAGCGGAACGTGCTCGCGATGTCCGGCCGCGCGGTCGAGGCCGCCGGCGACGTCACGACCCTGCTGCTCGACAAGACCGGCACCATCACCTACGGCAACCGGCAGGCGGTCGAGTTCATCGCCCTCCGCGGGGTCACGCCGGAGGAACTCGCGCAGGCCGCCGCCCGGTCCTCGCTCAGCGACCCGACGCCCGAGGGCAAGTCGATCGTCGACCTCGCGGCCGAGCGTGGCATCCACCTGGACGGGTCCGGGGCCGGCGAGATCGTCCCGTTCACCGCGCAGACCCGCATGAGCGGCCTCGACCAGCCGGACGGTGCACAGATCCGCAAGGGCGCAGGCTCGGCCGTGCTGGCCTGGGTGGATTCGTTCGGCCCCCTCGCCGAGGCGACCCGCGCCGAGCTCCAGGAGCACGTCGAGGCGGTGTCCGCCGGCGGCGGCACCCCGCTCGTCGTCGCGCAGACCGACACCAGCGGCACCGCGCGGGTGCTCGGCGTCGTCCGCCTCAAGGACGTCGTCAAGGCCGGCATCGCGGAGCGGTTCGCCGAGCTGCGCGCCATGGGCATCCGCACGGTCATGATCACGGGTGACAACCCGCTCACCGCGAAGGCGATCGCCGCCGAGGCCGGAGTCGACGACTTCCTGGCCGAGGCGACGCCCGAGCAGAAGCTCGAGCTCATCCGCAAGGAGCAGGAGGGCGGCAACCTCGTCGCGATGACCGGTGACGGCACGAACGACGCTCCGGCGCTCGCACAGGCCGACGTCGGTGTCGCGATGAACACGGGCACCTCCGCTGCGAAGGAGGCCGGCAACATGGTCGACCTCGACTCCGACCCGACGAAGCTCATCGACATCGTCCGGATCGGCAAGCAGCTGCTCATCACGCGAGGCGCGCTCACGACGTTCTCGATCGCGAACGACGTCGCCAAGTACTTCGCGATCATCCCGGCCATGTTCGCCGGGGTGTTCCCGGGGCTCGCACTGCTCAACATCATGCAGCTGCACTCCCCCGCGTCGGCGATCCTCTCGGCGATCATCTTCAACGCCATCATCATCGTGATCCTGATCCCGCTGGCCCTCCGCGGTGTGAAGTACCGACCGCTCAGCGCCTCGAAGGTCCTCAGCCGCAACCTGTTGGTCTACGGGCTCGGTGGCGTGATCGCGCCGTTCATCGGCATCAAGCTGATCGACCTCGTCGTCACCCTCATCCCCGGCTTCTGAGCCGACGACCCAGATCAAGCTGATCGACCTCGTCGTCACCCTCATCCCCGGCTTCTGAACCTCACCCAGCACACGAAAGCAGACAGAACATCATGAGTGCATCCCGCAGCGGCATCGCCCAGTACTGGGTCGCCATCAGGGCCATGCTCGCCCTCACCGTCGTCCTCGGCGTCGGCTACCCCCTCATCGTCACCGGCATCGGGCAGGCGACGATGTCCTGGCAGGCGAACGGATCCGCCGTCACCGAGGGTGGCACGACGGTCGGCTCAGCGCTCATCGGGCAGTCGTTCACCGACGCCGACGGCAAGCCGCTGCCGCAGTGGTTCCAGTCGCGTCCGTCGGCGGCCGGCGACGGCTACGACGGTGGCGCGTCGAGCGGCAGCAACCTCGGGCCGGAGAACACCGACCTCGTCGCCTCGATCGAGGAGCGCCGCGCGGCCATCGCCGCCTTCGAGGACGTCGATCCGTCGAGCATCCCCGCCGACGCGCTGACGGCTTCCGCGTCCGGCCTCGACCCGCACATCAGCCCGGCCTACGCACTGCTGCAGGTGCCCCGTGTCGCCGCCGAGCGCGGCCTCGACGAGGACGAGGTCCGTGCCCTCGTCGAGCGCCTGACGCAGGGCCCCGACCTCGGCTACCTTGGGGAGTCCACGGTCAACGTCCTGCAGCTCAACCTCGCCGTGGCAGGACTGGACGGATAACCATGCAGCGCGGACGACACAGCGCGGCCCCCGGGGTCGGCAGGCGGAGCGCGATGCTCCAGGAGAACTGAACACCATGCAGCGCGGACGACTCCGGGTGCTCCTCGGCGCGGCCCCCGGGGTCGGCAAGACCTACGCCATGCTCGAGGAGGGGCACCGCCTCGCCGGGGAGGGCGTCGACGTGGTCGTCGCGGTCGTCGAGACCCACGGTCGGGCCGCGACCGCTGCCCTGACGGAGGGGCTCGAGACGCTGCCGCGTCGGGGCGTCGAGCACCGGGGCGTGACGCTCGACGAGATGGACCTCGAGGCCGTCCTCGCACGCCACCCCGGACTCGCGCTCGTCGATGAACTGGCCCACACGAACGCCCCCGGCTCCACGAAAGAGAAGCGCTGGCAGGACGTCGAGGCCCTGCTCGCCGCCGGTGTCTCCGTGCTCTCGACGGTCAACATCCAGCACATCGAGTCGCTGAACGACGTCGTCCGGCAGATCACCGGGGCGCCGCAGCGGGAGACGATCCCCGACGCCGTGCTGCGGGCGGCCGACCAGATCGAACTCATCGACCTCGCTCCACAGGCCCTCCGCGACCGGCTCGCCGGCGGCCGGGTCTACCCGGCCGAGCGGATCGACGCCGCCCTGTCCAACTACTTCCGCCTCGGCAACCTCACGGCACTGCGCGAGTTGGCGCTGCTGTGGCTGGCGGACGAGGTCGACTCCGCCCTCCGCGACTACCGTGCCGAGCACGGCATCGACAGCACCTGGGAGGCGCGCGAGCGGGTCGTCGTGGCCCTCACCGGCGGGCCGGAGGGCGAGACCCTGCTCCGGCGCGGCGCCCGGATCGCTGCCCGCTCCTCCGGTGGCGAGCTCATCGCGGTGCACGTGACGACGCAGGACGGCCTCCGCACCGCGAACCCCGGCGCGCTCGCCCAGCAGCGAGCGCTCGTCGACACCCTCGGCGGCACCTTCCACCAGGTCGTCGGCGACGACGTGCCGCGCGCGCTCGTGGACTTCGCGAAGGCGGCGAACGCGACGCAGCTCGTCATCGGCGTCAGCCGGCGCAGTCGCCTGTCCGCCGCTGTCACGGGGCCCGGCATCGGCAACACGGTCATCCGCGAGTCGGGGAACATCGACGTCCACATCGTCAACCACGAGGCGGCGGGCGGCCGGTTCCGACTGCCGAAGCTCGGCGGCGCCCTGAGCGCGCGGCGCCACATCGCTGGCTTCGCGCTTGCGCTCATCGGCGGGCCGCTCGTCACCTGGCTCCTCCACCTCGCCCGTACCGAGGAGTCGATCACGAGCGAGGTGCTGTCCTACCAGCTCCTCGTCGTGCTCGTCGCGCTCGTGGGAGGGTTCTGGCCGGCGGTGTTCGCGGCCGTCCTGTCGGGGGTCACGCTCGACTTCGTCTTCGTCCAACCGCTCTACACCGTGACCATCGACGATCCGGCGCACC
>NZ_JACYTW010000065.1:0-18387 GCF_014841395.1 Plantibacter sp. CFBP 13570
CCGCGGGGCGTCGTTCGGTGGTGCGGACGCGGCGCCGGGTTCAGACACGGTGGGCGTCGACCCTGCCTCGGGTCCAGACGCGGTGGGCGTGGACCCTGCCTCGGTTGCAGGAGTCGTGGGGGGAGTGTGCTCGGTCATCGGACCTCATGCTATTCAGGGATGGCTGGAAGGCCGCAGGGCCGGAACCCCCAGAATGCTCTGAGCGGTTCCGGCCCGGCGCGCCGCGGAGGCGGCGGTGGATCCGTTCGGTGCTACTCGGCGACGCCGAGCACCGTGTGGGTGAGCTGCGACAGCGGCTCGGCGAGGGCGTTCACCTGGTCGGAGAGCTCCTTGCGCTGCTCCTCGGTGACGGTGTCGTAGCTCACGAAGCCGCTGTCGAGGCTGCCGTACTTCGCGAGCAGGTCCTGCAGCGCCGTGAACTCGGTCTCGATCTGGCCGACGAGCTTCGTGCCCGCGTCACCCTTGCTCGCGGCGATGTCCTTGACGTTGCCGAACGCGACCTCGGCTCCCTGCACGTTGGCCGCGAAGTCGTAGAGGTCGGTGTGGGACCACCAGTCCTCCTCGCCGGAGATCTTGCCGACGGCGACCTCGTCGAGGAGACCGATGGCACCGTTCGAGATGTCGCCGAGGCTCACGGTGAAGTCCTTCTCGGAGACGAGGTCGAACAGCTGCTGCACGTCGTCGACGAGTCCGGTGGCGAACTGCTGACGCTGTTCCGGCGTCGACGGCGTCCAGTCCGTCAGCGCGCTCGTGCCGTCGGAGTTCAGCGCGTCGGCTGCCGGCGGCCAGAGGTCCTTCTCGATCCGGTGGAAGCCGGTCCAGTCGAGTCCTTCAGCCACGGCGTCGACCTCGCGGTAGTCGATCTTCGGGTCGAGGTCGCCGAACGCCTCGGCCGTCGGCTCGATGCGTTCGTACGAGACGCGCGTCGTCGCGAAGAGCTGACGGGCGGTCTCATCGTCGCCGGCGGCGTACGCGTCGGTGAAGGCCTTCACCTGCGGCACGAGTTCGGCCACCTGCGACTTGATGTACGCGACGTAGTTCGTCACGGCCTGGTCGGTGAGCGCCTGCTCGTCCTTCGAGACGGCCGCGTTCTCACCGGTGACGGTGAACTCCGCGAGACCGACGGGCGCACCGACGAGCTGGAACTTGCAGGCGGTGTAGTACGTGCCGGGGTTCAGCTGTGCGACGTAGGACACCGTCTGGCCCGGCGTCACGTTCTCCTTCTCGCCGACGATGCGCAGCTTGTCCGAGGCGAGGATCTCGAACTCGTTGACGTCGGTGCCGTTGTTGGTGATCGAGAACGTCACGGCACCGGCCGTCGCCTTCGCGACGGACACCGAGCACGAGTCGTCGGTGATGGCGACGGTGAGTGCGTCGCTTCCCGTCTTGTTCGGGACGCATCCCGTGAGGGCGAGGGCGAGGACGCCCGCGCCGGCGAGGCCGGCGATGATGCGGTGCTGCATGGAGACTCCTGTCGGAAGGTGCTGGTGCTTGGTTCGTGGTGGGGCGGGGACCGGGTCAGGCGTTCGTCGCGACCGGGGTCGTGACCGCCGTCGGGCGCCGACGGCCGAGACCCGAGACCCGGATGAAGCAGACGAGCGTGACGATCAGGTACAGCAGCCACGCACCGAACTGCGCCCAGGTCGGGGCAGGGGTGAAGTTGAAGAGTCCGCCGAGGACGGTGCCGTACCAGCTCGTTGGAGGGATGATCGCGCTCAGGTTGAACGCGGCCTGCCCCCAGCCGGGGATGACGCCCGCCTCCTGGAGGTCGCCGACGCCGTAGGCGAGGACGCCGGCAGCCACGACGACGAGGAAGAGCCCCGTCCACGTGAAGAAGGTGCCGAGGTTGATCCGGACGAATCCGCGGTAGATGAGATACGCGATGACGACGGAGGTGAGGATGCCGAGGAGCGCGCCGATCGAGCCGACGACGGCGCTCTCACCGGAGTTGACGCTCGCCCAGATGAAGAGGGCGGTCTCGATGCCCTCGCGGCCGACGCTGATGAAGCCGAGGACGACGATGCCGATCGCCGATCCGGCGACGGCGGCGTCGAGTCGTGACTCGAGGTCGTGCTTGAGCTCTCGGGCGTTGCGCCCCATCCAGAAGATCATCCAGGTGACGAGCCCGACGGCCAGGATGGAGAGTCCGCCGCCGAGGATCTCCTGCGCCTGGAAGCTCAGCCCGTACGGTCCCCAGGTGAGGATGGCACCGACACCGAGCGAGACGACGATCGCGACGGCGACGCCGAGCCACAACCGGGGGAGGACGTCGCGGCGGCCGAGCTTGTTCAGGTAGGCGACGAGGATGCCGACGATGAGGCCTGCTTCGAGGCCTTCGCGGAGGCCGATGAGGTAGTTCGCGAGCACGTGACCGGACTTTCGGGCGTCGAGCAGGCGGTCGCCCAGGGGAGGCCGTCGTCTGCGGGGTAGGGATGCATCCGAGGGCGCGCCGGGCGGGGACCGTGGTCCGGGCGGGGCGCTGCGACTTCGGAACGCGGTTGGGTAAGGCTAACCTTATCCGACGTCGACCATAGCGCCTGATGCTGAGGCTGTCCAGATACAATCGGCGGATGACCGATCCGGCCTCCGACCCCAGCCTCCCAGACGGCCGCACGGTCGGCGACGACCGCTGGTTCCCGCCGACACCGCCGCAGCAGGATGCACCGCACGAGCAGTCCACGGCGTCGCGGGTGATCGGGATCGTCCTCGCCTTCCTCGTCGGTCTGGCGTACGGCGCCATCGGCACGGTCGCGCACGCCTGGGCGCCCTCCGTCCTCGGTGTCGCCCTCCCGGTCGGACTGGTGCTCGGGATCCTCGGCGTGGCCATGCTCCTGGTGGGACTCCGCATCGTCCTGGGAGACCGGCTCGCAGCGTCGGCAGCGGCGCTCGGGGTCATCCTCATGATCGGGATCCTGCTGCTCGAGAGCACCGGCGGCTCCGTCCTCATCCCGCAGAGCGTCTCGGGCCTCGTCTGGACCATCGCGCCCGGTCTCATCGCCGTCCTCGTCGTCGCGTGGCCGAAGCTCCCGGAGCGCGCCCGCACGCGCGACGAGCGCCCCGCGGGACCGGCGCCCGAACCGTTCCCCGTCTCGCCGCAGGCGTAGACTGGACAACTCAGTGCTCGTGAAGGGAGCCACCCGCCCGTGACCTACGTGATCGCCCTGCCGTGCGTCGATGTGAAGGACCGCGCCTGCATCGACGAATGCCCCGTCGACTGCATCTACGAGGGTGAACGGTCGCTCTACATCCACCCCGACGAATGCGTCGACTGCGGTGCGTGCGAGCCGGTCTGCCCGGTGGAGGCCATCTACTACGAGGACGACCTTCCCGAGGAGTGGGCGGACTACTACAAGGCCAATGTCGAGTTCTTCGACGAGATCGGTTCCCCGGGTGGGGCCGCGAAGGTCGGCGTGATCCCCTCGGACCACCCGCTCATCGCCGCGCTGCCGCCACAAGCCCACGAGTAGTCGCGTGGCACTGCAGCCGCTGCCCGACTACCCGTGGGACCTCATGGTCCCGTATGCGGAGCAGGCCCGTCGGCACCCCGACGGCATCGTCGACCTCTCGATCGGTTCGCCGGTCGATCCGACTCCCGGCCTCATCCGGGATGCGCTCCGAGCGGCCACGGACGCACACGCGTACCCGACCACGGTCGGCACGCCCGAACTCCGGCAGGCGATCGTCGACTGGTTCGCGCGCCGTCGTGGTGTCGAGGGGCTCACCCTCGACGCGGTCCTCCCGACGATCGGCTCGAAGGAACTCGTCGCGCTGCTCGCCTTCCTCCTCGGCCTGGGCGCCGGCGACACCGTGGTCCACCCGGTGGCCGCCTATCCGACGTACGCGGTCGGCGCGGCGATCGCAGGAGCCGAGGCGTTCGCCTCCGACGACCCCGCCGAATGGCCGGAGAGCACCCGGCTGGTCTGGCTGAACTCCCCAGGCAACCCCGACGGTCGTGTCCTGTCGGTCGACGAGCTGCGCGCAGCCCGAGCCAGAGCCCGCGAACTCGGCGCCGTCCTCGTGGGCGATGAATGCTACGCGGAACTCGGCTGGGAGGGGGAGTGGTCCGACACCCCGACCCCGTCCGTGCTCGATCCACGCGTGACCGACGGCGACACCGAGGGTGTCCTCGCGATCTACTCCCTGAGCAAGCAGTCCAACCTGGCCGGATACCGTGCCGCGTTCCTCGCGGGCGACGAGCGCCTGGTGCGTCGGCTGGTCACCGTCCGGAAGCACGCGGGTCTCATGCTGCCGGCCCCGCTGCAGGCCGCCATGGTCGCGGCGCTCGGCGACGACGCCCACGTGGCGGAGCAGAAGGCCCGGTACCGCGCCCGACGCGAGGTGCTGCTCCCGGCCGTCCGCGCGGCCGGGTTCCGGGTCGACCGCAGCGAGGCGGGACTGTACCTGTGGATCACCGAAGGCCAGGACGCCTGGGTCAGTATCGACCGCCTGGCGTCGATCGGTGTCCTGGCGGGTCCAGGGGTGTTCTACGGCGAGGCCGGACCGCAACACGTGCGGCTCTCCCTGACCGCCACCGACGAGCGCATCGCGGCCGCCGCGGCCCGACTTCGGGGACTCCGCCCGATTTCGGGGTGAACTCCAAGGAAGTCGCCGGATCACTGTGGGAAACAGCAGTAGGGTCCGAAGCCGATTAGGCTGTATGTGACACGCCGTCGTATCGGAGGGCGATGTCGAGTCCCTATCGCACAAAGATATGAGGAGGCGCCGTGGGCGACGTCGAGAAACAGGCTTCCACCGAGACGCAGCAGGTCACCCTGAACTACCCCGGCGGAACGGCCGAATTCCCGATCCACCAGTCAGCCCAGGGCGCGTCGAGTATCGACATCTCCTCGCTCACGCGGCAGACCGGCCTGACCACGCTCGACTACGGGTTCGTCAACACCGCGGCGACCAAGTCGGCGATCACGTACATCGACGGCGACCAGGGCATCCTGCGGTACCGCGGCTACCCGATCGAGCAGCTCGCGAAGCAGTCGACCTTCCTCGAGGTCGCCTGGCTGCTCATCCACGGTGAACTCCCGACTGCGGACGAACTCGGCGGATTCGACGAGAAGATCCGGCGCCACACGCTCCTCCACGAGGACCTCAAGCGGTTCTTCTCGGCGCTCCCGCACACGGCGCACCCGATGGCCGTCCTGTCGAGCGCCCTGCAGGCCATGTCGACCTACTACGAGTCGGACGCCAATCCGCACGATCCCGACCACGTCGAGCTCACGACGGTCCGCATGCTCGCGAAGCTCCCGGTGATCGCCGCCTACGCGCACAAGAAGTCGGTCGGGCAGGCGTTCCTCTACCCCGACAACTCGCTGAGCTTCGTCGACAACTTCCTCAAGCTGAACTTCGGCAACCTCGCCGAGCCGTACGAGATCGATCCCGTCCTGTCGAAGGCGCTCGACCTCCTGCTCATCCTGCACGAGGACCACGAGCAGAACGCCTCGACCTCCACGGTCCGCCTCGTCGGCTCCACCGGAGCGAACCTCTACGCCTCCGTGTCCGCCGGTATCAACGCCCTGTCGGGTCCGCTGCACGGTGGCGCGAACGAGGCTGTCCTGCAGATGCTCGGCCGGATCCAGGAGTCCGGCGAGGGCGTGCAGCGCTTCGTCGACCGCGTGAAGAACAAAGAAGACGGCGTGAAGCTCATGGGCTTCGGGCACCGCGTCTACAAGAACTACGACCCGCGCGCCAAGCTCGTCAAGGAGAGCGCCGGCGAGGTGCTCCGGGCGCTCGGCATCAACGACCCGCTGCTCGACCTGGCTCAGGAGCTCGAGCAGATCGCCCTGGAGGACGACTACTTCAAGGAGCGCAAGCTCTACCCGAACGTCGACTTCTACACCGGCGTCATCTACAAGGCGATGGGCTTCCCGACGCGGATGTTCACGGTGCTCTTCGCCATCGGACGCCTGCCCGGGTGGATCGCCCACTGGCGTGAGATGAACCTCGACCCGCAGACCAAGATCGGGCGCCCGCAGCAGCTGTACACGGGTTCGCCCGAGCGTCCCTTCCCGACGCGCTAGTCCCGTCCGGTTCGGTCCCTGAGCCTGTCGAAGGGCGGCCCCGCATCCACCTCGGATGCGGGGCCGTTCTGCGTCCCGGGAGGCCGGGTCAGGCGTGCAGTGCCGCGTTCAGCTCGACGCCCGAGCCCGAGCGGGGGAGCACCTCGACGGCACCGGTGAGTGAGTTCCGACGGAACAGGAGGTTCGGGACACCCGACAGCTCGACCGCCTTGAGCGTGCGCGGCGCGCCTTCGGCCGTGGCCGCAGCACCCGTGAGGACGACCTTGGTGCCCGCGGTCACGTAGAGACCCGCCTCGACCACCGAGTCGTCGCCGATCGAGATGCCGATGCCGGAGTTGGCGCCGAGGAGGGCGCGCTGACCGATCGCCACCCGCTGCGTCCCGCCGCCGGAGAGCGTCCCCATGATCGACGCACCACCCCCGATGTCGCTGCCGTCACCGACGACGACGCCCTGCGAGATGCGTCCTTCGACCATCGACGCGCCGAGGGTCCCGGCGTTGAAGTTGACGAAGCCCTCGTGCATGACGGTGGTGCCCGGTGCCAGGTGGGCGCCGAGCCGGACGCGCGAGGCGTCGGCGATCCGGACCTTGTCGGGCGTCACGTAGTCGAGGAGTCTCGGGAACTTGTCGATGCCGGTCGCGTGGATGCCGGCGCGGAGGAGCGACGGTCGGAGGCGGTCGAAGTCCGCGGGGTGGACGGGGCCGGCGTTGGTCCAGACGACGATGGGGAGGTGCGCGAAGACACCGTCGAGCGAGATCGTGTTCGGCTGGACGAGCAGGTGGCTGAGCAGGTGCAGCCGCAGGTAGGCGTCCGGGGTGCTCTGCGGAGCGGCCTGCAGCTCGATCTCGACCGTGACGATGTCGATGCGGACGGCCCGGCGCTCGTCGTCGGTCGCGAGGGCCTCGAGGTCTGCGGGGGCGATCCAGCGATCGCGGCCCTCGGGGATCCGTCCGAGCGAGGGCTCGGGGAACCAGGTGTCGAGCACGGTGCCGTCGGCGGCGATGGTCGCGAGGCCGGAGCCCCAGGCGTGAGTCGGAACAGGGGTCTCGGCAGGCGCAGCGGTCATGGCTCCAGGGTACCGGCCAACACTCAGGCCGACGGCCAATACACTGGTGCCATGCCAGCCGAAGTCCCCGTACTCGACCTGTCCGTCTCCTCGGTGGAACTCACCCAGCAGCTGTGCGACATCGCCTCCGTCTCGGGGGATGAGGCCCGCATCGCCGACGCGATCGAGGCGTCGCTCGAGGGTCTCGGGCACCTGACGATCGTGCGCGACGGCGACACGGTGGTCGCTTCCACCTCGCTCGGGCGTGCACAGCGGGTCATCATCGCCGGCCACATCGACACCGTCCCGATCAACGGAAACGTCCCGACCCGGTTCGAGGAGCGCGACGGCGAGGCGGTGCTCTGGGGTCGGGGGACGGTCGACATGAAAGGCGGCGTCGCGGTCCAGCTGAAGCTCGCGGCTGAGCTCACCGATCCCATCGTCGACATCACCTGGATGTGGTACGACAACGAGGAGGTCGCATCCGACCTCAACGGCCTCGGGCGTCTCGCGCGGAACCGTCCCGACCTGTTCGTCGGTGACTTCGCGATCCTCGGCGAGCCGAGCAACGCCGGCGTCGAGGGTGGCTGCAACGGAACGCTGCGCGTCCACGTGAGCGCCCACGGTAAGCGCTCGCACGCGGCCAGGAGCTGGGTCGGCGTCAACGCGATCCACGCGATCTCCCCGGTCCTCGCGACGCTCGCCTCGTACACGCCCCGGGAGGTCGAGGTCGACGGGCTCGTCTACCGGGAGGGCGTCAACGCGGTCGGGATCACCGGCGGCGTCGCCGGGAACGTGATCCCGGACTTGGTCACCGTCGAGGTGAACTACCGCTTCGCTCCGAGCCGGACGGGTGCCGAGGCGCTCGCCCACCTCGAGGAGCTCTTCTCCGGCTTCGAGGTCGTGCAGACGGACGTCGCGGAGGGCGCTCGTCCCGGGCTCGACGCGCCGATCGCCCAGGACTTCCTGGCCGCGGTCGGCGGTACACCGGCCCCGAAGTACGGCTGGACGGACGTCGCACGCTTCTCCGCACTCGGCGTCCCCGCCGTCAACTACGGACCGGGTGACCCGCTCCTCGCCCATGCCGACGACGAGCGCGTCCCGCTCGCACACATCCAGGACTGCGAGCGCGGGCTCCGCGCCTGGCTGACCGGGCCCGATGGTCGCTGACGCGGCCCACTCGACCGAGGTCGAGGAGCGGCCGTCGATGCTCCGGCGCTGGGCCCGCCTGCCCTGGTGGGGGCGGATCACCATCGTGTACGTGCTGTCCCGCCTGGTGACGACCGCGATGTTCGCGGTCGCGAGTCTGCTGCAGGCGCCGGACTCCCGGTTCGGCGCGTTCCCCTCGCTCGGCACGCTCGCCGCCGGCTGGGACGGACAGTGGTACTGGTGGATCGCGACGTACGGCTACCCGACCCAGCTGCCGCTCGACGACGCCGGCCGGGTCGCGGAGAACGCGTGGGCGTTCATGCCGGTCTATCCGGGGGTCGTGAAGGCGCTCTCGGTCGTCACCTTTCTGCCGTGGCCGGTCATGGCCGTCATCGTCTCGCTGTGCTGCGGCTTGGGGGCGGCCCTGCTGTTCCACCGGCTCCTGCGCATCCGCCTCGGCGATGAACGGGCGATGTTCGCCGTCGTGCTGTTCTGCATCGCCCCGCTCAGCGCCCTGTTCCAGGTCGCCTATGCGGAATCGATGTTCCTGCTGCTGCTGACGCTCGCACTGCTCCTGCTCGTGACGCGCCGGTACGGCTGGCTCCTCGCCGTCATCCCGGTCATGGCGTTCACCCGCCCCGGAGTCCTGGCCTTCTCGCTCCTGCTGGGCCTCCATCTCATCGTGCGGATCGTCACGCGACACCGCGACCCGGTCGCGCGCCGGGAGGTCGTCCTCATCCTCGCGGGCGGGGCCCTCGCTGCCCTCGCCGGATTCGCGTGGATGGTCATCGCCGGTCTCGTCACCGGGACGCCGGAGGCGTACCTCGAGACGGAGCTGGCGTGGCGGGCCGCCTTCATCGGGGAGCAGCCCCTCGTCCCGTTCTCGGCCTGGATCCAGGGCGGCCAGTTCTGGTTCGGGGATGGTCCGGGCATCGCCGTCGTCGCCGCGATCTTCGTCGGCTCCGTCGTGCTCCTGTTCCTCCCACCGGTGCGCCGGCTCGGTGCCGACCTCCGGTTGTGGGCGGGGTCCTACCTCCTGTACCTCTTCGCGGTGTTCTTCCCGCAGACGAGTGTCTTCCGGCTGCTCGTACCGGTCTTCCCGCTCCTCGGTGCGGTCGCCGTCCCACGGAACCGCTGGTACCGCGGTGGCGTCGTCATCGTCTCGCTGGCGTTGCAATGGTGTTGGATCTTCGTCATGTACGGCCTCGCGAACGCGTATTGGACCATTCCCTGAGCGCGGATCGGGCGTCATCCTGCGCCTCGCCGCGCTCAGGATTATCACGAGCCCCCGTGATACGAGATAATGGGGGTCAGTCGAATAACGAGAGGGGACTCGCATGGCCGCAATGAAGCCACGCACCGGAGACGGGCCAATGGAGGCCGTGAAGGAGGGTCGGCTCATCATCGTGCGAGTGCCTCTTGAAGGGGGAGGGCGTCTCGTCGTGTCGGTCAACGACGCAGAGGCTCAAGAACTGCATGATGCACTCGCGGGTGTGGTGAGCGCGGGCTGATCCCCGTCACCGACGCCGCATGAGCCGAGAACCGGCCGTCATCACTGCTCTCAGAGTCAGGATGGCGGCCGGTTCGTCGTCGTGCGGAGGGCTCAGAGGTTCGGTTTGGTGATCTGCAGGAGGCCGTCGCCGGCCGGGGACAGGGCGCTGACGACCGCGTCTGACGCGGAGATCTCCTGGACGAGCGAGCGGAAGAGGCCTGTGGTCTCGTCCCGCTGAGCCGGATCGGCCACGCGGCCCCGCCAAAGCGCGTGCGGGACGAGCACGGTGCCACCGGGACGCACCAGACGGAGTCCGTGCTCGACGTACTCGATGACCGATCCCGGGTCGCCGTCGACGAGGACGAGGTCGTAGGAGTTCTCGTTCATCCGCGGCAGGACGTCGAGCGCGCTGCCGGTGATGAGGCGGATGCGGTTGGTCGTGATGCCGGCCTCCGTGAACGCCGCGCGTGCCTGCTGCTGGTGCACGATCTCGGTGTCGATGGACGTCAGCACCGCGCTCGTGGCGCCGCGGAGCAGCCAGAGCCCGGAGACGCCGGTGCCGGTGCCCACCTCGACGATGGACTCCGCGCGGGTAGCCGCGGCCACCACCGCGATCTGCGCGCCGATCGCCGGGGAGATCGGTTCGACGCCCAGTTCGTGCGCGTGAGCGCGCGCCGTGAGCATCGCCGCGCTCTCGACGACGACGTCGCCCGCGTACTTCCAGTTGAGATTGTGTTCTGACACCTTGCCTCCGGATCCCAGCGTATGGCCTGCAACTGCTCCGACAGCTGAGGCTCGCGCGGTAGTCTGATGTCGTGTTCGGTCTGACCTTCGACAAACTCCTCATCATCGGGGTCATCGCCGTGTTCCTGCTGGGTCCGGAACGGCTGCCGTACTACGCCTCGCAACTGGCGCGACTCGTCCGCACCCTCCGCGACCTCGCCTCCGGCGCCAAGGACCGGATGCGCGAGGAGATGGGACCGGAGTTCGACGAGGTCGACTGGAAGAAGCTCGACCCGCGTCAGTACGATCCGAGACGCATCATCCGCGAGGCGCTCCTCGACGACGAGCCTCCGGTGACGCCGACGGTCGCGACGACCGCTCCGCTCGACGCGGCTCCCGCAGCCGCGGCCGCCGATGCAGCCGTCCCATCGCTCGAGAAGCCGAAGTCGATCCAGGCGGCGACCGACGAGCGCCTGCGCCGACTCGCCGCCGGAGAGACCGCCGCGCCCCCGTTCGACCTCGAAGCCACCTGAGTCCGCTTCGGTCGCGCACGTCCGACCCGGACGGCTCAGCTCGTGCTGACGCCGAGACGACGACCGGCGAGGCCACGAGGTCTCGCAGCGAGCTGACCGGCCAGCCGGAGGATCTCGGCAGCCGCGGGATCCGTCGGATCCGAGAGGACGATCGGCAGCCCGGCGTCCCCGCCCTCCCGAAGCGGAACGCTGAGCGGGACCGAGGCGAGGAGCGGTACCGGGGCGTCCTGGCCGATCGACAGCCGCGCCGCGAGCGCCTCGCCACCCCCTGAGCCGAACAGCTGCAGGACGCTGCCGTCGGGCTGGGGGAGACCCGCCATGTTCTCGATGACGCCGTGGACGCGCTGCCCGGTCTGGCGCGCCACCACGCCGCTGCGCTCGGCCACCTCGGCGGCGGCCGGCTGCGGTGTCGTGACGACGAGCACCTCGGCGTGGGGGAGCAGCTGGCCGATGGAGATGGCGACGTCCCCGGTGCCGGGCGGGAGGTCGAGGAGCAGCACGTCGAGGTCGCCGAAGAACACGTCGGTCAGGAACTGCTGGATGGTGCGGTGGAGCATCGGTCCGCGCCAGGCGACGGCGACGGCGGTGGTGCCGTCCGTCGGTGCGTCGATGAACATGCCGATCGAGACGACCTTCACGCCGTGGGCGACGGGTGGCAGGATCATGTCGCCGACCTGCGTCGGTTTGACGGCCAGGCCGTTCTCGACCAGGCCGAGGAGCCCCGGGATGGAGAACCCGTGGACGTCCGCGTCGACCAGGCCGACCCGCAGACCGCTGGTGGCGAGTGCGACGGCCAGGTTCGCGGTCACCGTCGACTTCCCGACACCGCCCTTGCCGCTCGTGACGGCGTACACGCGGGTCAGTGAGTCCGGGCCGAACGGGATGCCGCGGGCGCTCCGGCCGCCTCGGAGGCGCTCCGTGAGTGCCTGACGCTCTGCCGTCGTCATCACCTGGACGTCGACCGCGACGCTCGTCACCCCGGGGGTCGCGGCGGTGGCGTCACGGACGTCGCGCTCGATGCTCGCCGCTGCCGGGCAGCCGACGATCGTGAGCTTGATCGTGACATCGGCGGCACCGGTGTCGTCCACCGTGATCGGGCCGACCATGTCGAGTTCGGTGATCGGTTTGCGGATCTCGGGGTCGATGACGCGGGCGAGCGCGGTCCTGATCCGCTCGGCAAGGCCGATGTCAGCCGCGCCGGCGTCAGCCACGCCGACGCTCAGGCCCGTCGTGTTCGGGCTGGTCGGTGCGATCCCGATCGAGTTCCTCGAGGAGGGAGCGCAGCTCGGCGCGGATGAAGTCCTTCGACGCCATATCCTTGAGGGCCAGTCGCAGCGCCACGACCTCACGGGCGAGGTACTCGGTGTCGGCGAGGTTGCGTTCGGACCGCTGACGGTCCTGCTCGATCTGCACCCGGTCGCGGTCGTCCTGTCGGTTCTGGGCGAGCAGGATGAGCGGCGCCGCGTACGAGGCCTGGAGCGACAGCACGAGGGTCAGGGCGACGAAGCCGATGTCGACGGAGTCGAATCGGAGGGCGAGCGGACCGTAGGTGTTCCACGCGATCCACAGGATGACGAAGAGGGTGAGGCCGAGGAGGAACCACGGCGTGCCCATCGCCCGGGCGATCCACTCGGTGAACCGGCCGAAGCGGTCGCGCGAGGCCGGGGCGCGGCGGATGGAACGGACGGAACTCCGAAGCCCCTTCGGAGCGTCGAGCCTGACCTCATTGCGGGGAGCTCGTGCCACGACCTGCCCTCCTTCCGTTCGATCCGAGCCGCTGTTCCGACGCCGGGAGTTCATCGTTCTCGTCGATGCTGCGCCAGTCGTCCGGGAGCAGGTAGTCGAGGACGTCGTCGATTGTCACGACGCCGAGGAGCCGGTGCTGTTCGTCGACGACGGGTACCTGGACGAGGTTGTAGCTCGCGAGGATCCGCGAGACCTCGGCGGCGGAGGTCCGCACGCCTACCGGATCGAGGCTCTGATCGAGCAGGGTCCCGAGGCGCTCGTGCGGCGGGTAGCGGAGCATGCGCTGGAAGTGCACCATCCCGAGGAAGCGTCCCGTCGGCGACTCGTACGGCGGCAGGGTGATGCAGACGCCGGCCGCCAGCGCCGGTGCCAGCTCGGAGCGTCGGATCGACGCGAGGGCCTCCGCGACGGTGGCGTCGGCGGAGAGGATGATCGGCTCGGTCGTCATGAGGCCACCCGCGGTCTCCGGGTCGAACCGGAGCAGCATGCGGACATCCTCCGCCTCCTCCGGCTCCATGAGCTCGAGGAGGTGCTCCCCGCGGTCCTCGGGGAGCTGGGCGATGAGGTCGGCCGCGTCGTCCGGCTGCATCTGATCGAGGACGTCGGCTGCGCGGTCGTCGTCGAGTTGGGCGAGGATCTGCACCTGGTCCGTCTCGGGCATCTCCTCGAGCACGTCCGCGAGGCGGTCGTCCGACAGCTCCTCCGCGACCTCGATCATCCGGTCGCGCGGGAGGTCGAGGAGCGTGTTCGCGAGGTCGGCCGGTTTCAGGTCGGCGTAAGTCGCGATGAGCTGCTCGGCGGACTGGGCCTCGCCGAGCTCCTGCTCCTCGCGAAGTTCGTTCCAGGTGGCGAAGGTCGTCGGGCCCTTCACGAAGGGGGAGGCGGTGGTCTTCGGGCGGCGGACGAACAGCTGCGACACCTGCCACTCGCCGGGGCCCTGCTCCTCGATGGCGACGTCCTCGATCGTCGCCTCCTCGCCGGTGGCGCGGAAGACGACGCGTCGGCCGAAGAGTTCGGCGATCACGCGCACCTCGCCACCGCGCTGCTCGAACCGGCGGACGTTGATGAGTCCCGTGGTGATGATCTGCCCGGCGCCGATGCTCGTCACGCGGCCGATCGACACGAATACACGGCGTTTGCCGGGGATCTCGACGATGAGGCCGACGACCCGCGGGGGTTTGCCGGTGCGGTAGACGACGAGCACGTCCCTGACCTTGCCGACACGATCGCCCGCGGGGTCGAAGACGGTGCACCCGGCGAGCCTGGCGACGAACACTCTGGTTGCACTCACGACTACTAACCTACCCGCCGGTGGTCGGCCTGGAGTGCCCGCTCCAGGCGGGGTGAGAGGATGGAGGCATGAGTGATCCGCGACAGTTCGGCCGGAAGGGCGCCCCGGCGCTCGGCGTCATCCCGCGAGGCGAGACGGTGGCCAGCTACGAGAGCTACGAGTCCGCGCAGGCCGCGATCTCGTCGCTCGCCCACACCGATTTCCCGGTCAAGGAGATCTCGATCGTCGGCAGTGATCTCAAGAGCGTCGAACGCGTCACCGGTCGCCTCAGCTACGGCCGTGCTGCGGGAGCCGGTGCGGTCAGCGGTGCCTGGCTCGGACTGTTCCTCGGGCTCGTCCTCGTCATCTTCAACCCCGAGACGAACCTCATGCTGCTCGGTGCCGCGGTGCTCATGGGTGCTGCGTTCGGCATGCTGTTCGGCATCGTGTCGTACTCGGTGACCCGCAAGCGACAGGAGTACACCTCGGCCACGCTCGTCGTGGCGACGCGCTACGACCTCATCGTCGGCGGTGAGCTCGCGAACCGCGCACGCAACCTCCTGGAGCGCGGCCCGGAGACCGACGCGGGCTGATCCGGCCGCGTCAGGCTCCGAGCCGTCGCCCGGCGGACGGGCTCAGCGCGCGAGCCAGGCCTCGACCTCGTCCGCGGTGCGCGGGATGCCGGCCGACAGGTTCTCCGCGCCGTCCTCGGTGACGAGGATGTCGTCCTCGATCCGGACGCCGATGCCGCGGTACTCCTCGGGGACCGTGAGGTCGTCGACCTGGAAGTAGAGGCCGGGCTCGATGGTGAAGACCATGCCGGGCTCGATCACGGCGTCGGCGTACATCTCGCGGCGGGCCTGCGCGCAGTCGTGCACGTCGGTGCCGAGGTGGTGGCTCGTCCCGTGCACCATGTACCGCCGGTGCTGCTCGTTCTCCTTCAGGAGGGCTTCCTCGGCGGTGACGGGGAGCAGGCCCCACTCGGCGGTCTTGCGTGCGATCACCGCCATCGCGGCCGCGTGCACCTCGCGGAACCGGATGCCGGGGCGGACGATGGCGAAGGCCTCGTCGGCCGCCTCGCGGACAGCCTCGTAGACCCGACGCTGGACCTCGGTGAACGTGCCGGACACCGGGATCGTGCGGGTGATGTCGGCGGTGTAGTAGCTGTCGAGCTCGACGCCGGCGTCGATGAGGATGAGGTCGCCCGGGACGACCCGTCCGTCGTTGCGCGTCCAGTGGAGGATGCAGGCGTGCGGCCCGGCGGCGGCGATGGTCTCGTACCCGACGCCGTTCCCGTCGGCGCGAGCCCGCCCGGCGAAGACGCCCTCGACGATGCGCTCGCCGCGCTCGTGCGCGAGGACCTTCGGGAGTTCGGCGACGACGTCGTCGAAGCCGCGCGCGGTCGCGTCGACGGCGAGACGCATCTGCGCGATCTCGTAGGCGTCCTTCACGAGGCGCATCTCGGACACGGCGCGCGTCAGGGTGTCGTCGACGTCGACCGTGAGATCGGCGGCGTCGGCGGTGAACGCCGAGAGGTCGGCGGTCGCGATCGCGAGGTCGGCGGCCACCTGGGCGAGCGACGGACGCGCACCGATCCAGAACTCGCCGATCGCGGCGTTCGTGTAGAACTCGTCGGTGTCGCGGCCCGCTCGCTCGCGGAAGTACAGGGTCGCGGTGTGGCCGGACTCCTCGGGATCGAGCACGAGGACGCTGTCGGGCTCGGTGTCGGCCGCCCAGCCGGTGTAGTAGGAGAAGGCGGAGTGCGCCCGGTACAGGTAGTCGGTGTCGTTCGACCGCTGCTTCATCCCGCCCGCGGGGAGGACGAGACGGTGACCGGGGAACTGTGCCGACAGGCGTTCACGACGAGCCGCTGCGAGGCCGGCGGTCTCCCGCGGCTCCGGCAGGACCTCGGGGCGGTCTGCCCACCCGGTGCCGATGAAGGCGCGGAAGCCCTCGGACCAGGCGGCCGCCCGGTTGGAGGTCGCCTCGGTCTGGACGGTGTTCGAACTGGATGTGTCTGCGGAAGTCGCCATACCTCCATTGTCGCACTGCGGTCGCGACAGGCGCCCGACCCTCAGCTCCCCGTGCGGGGGAGCAGCGTCGCGACCACGGGCCGGTGATCACTGCCCGTGCCGTCGACGTCGGTCAGGACGTGAGCAGACACCGTGACCCATCCCGGTGTCGCCATGACGTGGTCGATCGGTGCGCCGAGGACAGTCGGGAGCTCGGTCGGCCAGGTACCGAGCCCGGCTGCCGCGTCGGCCGCCGCGGCGTCGTGGCACGCGCCGAGGTCGCCGACGCCGCGCAACCCGGCGAGGTGGTCGAGCGTCGCGTTGAAGTCACCGGCCATGATCACGTCCGCGTCGTCGGTGCAGCGGCCGGCGAGATCGGCGAGCTCCGCACGCCAGTCGTCGAGCCGACTCGGCAGTGGGGCCGTGGTGTGGACCGCGACGAGGGTCGGTCCGCGGCCGAGGACCGGATCGGCGATGAGCGTCTCCGAGCGCTCGATGGCGGTCGGGCCGGTCACCGTCGGTGCACGGACCGCGTACTCGCCGAGTCCGGTGCTGATGAGGAGGCTCGTCCCTCCTGCGTCGGCGTCGGTCGAATGCGCAACCATCGGCCGTCCGGCGGCGGTCATCGCGGCGGCGACGACCGCCGCGGTGTCGGACGAGGTCTCCGGCAGGGAGACGACGTCGGCGCCCTCACGCACCGCGATCGCCGCGATCGTCCCGGGGTCGACGGCGTCGCCGAGGGTGTTCCAGGCGAGGACCGTGACCTGATCCGCGAGGTCGGTCGCCTCTCCGGCGACCATCTGGTCGTCGACCCCGCGGTTGGCCGTGACGACGGCGCCGGTGACCGAGACCGCGGCGAGGACGACCGCCAGGATGGCGGGGAGCACGCGGCGGGATCCCCGGACGAGGATCGCCGTCACGAGGCAGAGGAGGGCGCCGCCCGCGGCGGCGATCGCCACGAGGAGGCGGAACGCGCTCAGTTGGACGACGACCTGGGCCTGCTCGAGACCGAACAGCCCGGGGAGGACGGCGACGACGAGCAGGGCCGTGGTCGCGATCGCGAGCACGGCCGCGATGACGCCACCGACGGTCTTCAGCACCCGCGTCAGCGTAGGCGAGCGGTCTGGGAGTCCTCGGGGCAGGACCTGCGACTAGGGTGGAAGCGTGGTGAGCGCTCGAGACATGCACGGCCCCGCCGATCTGCACACGCACTCGAGCGTCTCGGACGGCACGGAGACGCCGACGCAGCTGATGCGCGCGGCCGGTGCCGCGGGGCTCGGCACGATCGCCCTCACCGACCACGACTCCACCGCCGGCTGGGCCGAGGCGTCCGTCGAGTCGCGCCGCCAGGGCATCACCCTGCTCCCCGGAATGGAACTGAGCACCCGCTACGAGTGGCGGAGCGTGCACCTGCTCGCATACCTCATCGATCCGTTGAACGGCGACCTGCTCCAGGAGACTGCGAAGATCCGGGAGTCCAGGCTCCGGCGGGCCGAAGGCATCGTGGCACGCATCGGTGGCGACTACCCGCTGTCCTGGGCGGATGTCCTCGCGCAGACCCGCGAAGGGGCGACTGTCGGACGGCCCCACATCGCCGATGCCCTCGTCGCCCTCGGGATCGTGGCCGACCGTGGCGAAGCCTTCGACGGCATCCTGCATCCGCGCACCGGGTACTACGCGCCGCACTACGCGCCCGACCCGCTCACCGCGGTCAAGCTCGTCCGCGCCGCCGGTGGCGTCCCCGTGATCGCCCACCCGGTCCCGGCCGGCCGCGACCGGATGCTGCCCGAGCCGTACTTCCGCGAACTCGCTGACGCGGGCCTGTTCGGGCTCGAGATCGAGCATCGCGAGAACACCGAGGAGGGGAAGGTCGTCGTGCGGCGGATCGCCTCCGAGCTGGGCCTCGTCGCGACCGGTTCGAGCGATTATCACGGAACCGGGAAGCCGAACCGCCTCGGCGAGAACACCACGGACATCGACGTGGTCCGACGCATCGTGGCCGAGGCCACCGGCTCGGCGCCCGTCCTACCCGACTGATCTGGGGCGCGCCCGGAGTGCCCTTCGACACGCTCAGGGACCGGGGTGTACTTCTCCCGGTCACTGAGCTTGTCGAAGTGCCCACGGGGGCGCAGCGGATGTGAGGGGACGCCGGTCGGAGCACCCTTCGACTGCCTCAGGGACCGGTATCCTTCGGTCATCAATCGTGTCGAGCGCAGCGCTCGCGACATGCAGAACGCCCGCATCCGGAAGGGTGCGGGCGTTCTGCGTGGCGGATCTACGCCGTGGGGGCCGGGGGAGCGGTGCGGCGCGTCCGGCTCCGGCGGCGGGGAGCGCTGTTGCCGTCGCGGTGCTCCGGACCGTGGCCGTCGTGGGTGCCTGCTGCGG